>CAZHLB010000065.1:0-15498 GCA_964533005.1 uncultured Saprospiraceae bacterium | reverse complement strand
AAGGTTCGCTAAGCGTGATTGATTAGCTTAGCGAACCTTAGCGCCTTCGCCAACCTTAGCGGAAAAAAACTCCTAGCGGGAAAAGCCCCTCACGGGAAAACACAATTCACCCTTTTGTGCGATAACGCTTTCCCCCGCCCATCCTTACTTTGCCGCAAATCAAGAAAATGGAAGAAAGAACGAGCAAGCCGCTCCCGCCCGTCCTCCGGGTCGCCATCGTGGAAGACGATGCGCAGACCCGCAACCTGACCGCCAGCCTGCTCAATCTCTACCCTGGCATCGAGTGCGTCGGCGTGTTCGAGCGGGCGGAAACCTTTGCCGAGGCGATTGCAAAACTGCGCCCCCACGTCGTGCTAATGGACATCGGTTTGCCTGGAAAATCAGGCATTCAGGCAGTCAAGGAATTGAAAGAAAAGCACCGGGACGTGGAGTTCATCATGTTCACCATCAACGAAGACGCCGAGCAAATCGTCGAGGCGCTCGCCTGGGGTGCAACGGGCTACCTGCTGAAAAACACCCGTCCTGAAAAAATCGTCGAAGCCATTCGGGACGTGGCTTCCGGCGGCGGCAACCTCACCACTTCCGTCACCCGTGCGCTCATCGAAGTGCTGCAAGCCAATCGAGGCAACCGCCAACTCCTCGACAAACTCACCGCTCGCGAGCAGGAAATTTTGATGCTGCTGAAAGACGGTTATTCCCGCAAGGAAATCTGCCAGAAACTCTTTCTCGCCGAAGACACGGTGCGCTCGCACGTTCGGAATATTTATGAAAAATTCGAGGTACACAATCGGGCGCAGGCGCTGAAGCTGGTGTTTGGAGTTTGAAAATATCGCACTTTGGTGCGATTGCCGGGAAGGTGGAGTTAGGTGAGATTTGATGAAAAATTCAAATCACGATTAAAAACTCTCCTGATGAGACCTCTTTTCCTCTTCCTATGCCTTGCGGCATCCAATTCTCTTTTTTCACAAACCAATATCCAGCAATCTCTTAGCATCAACTCAAGCGGCGCAGCGCCCGACGCCAGCGCCCAACTTGACGTAAGCGCTACAGACAAGGGTGTGCTCGTGCCTCGCATGACGACGGCGCAACGCTTGGCGATTGCTTCACCTGCCACCGGCTTGCTCGTTTTTGACACGACGACGGGTGGTTTTTTGTTTTTCAACGGCACGGCTTGGCAAGCAATCACGGGTCCGTCGGGACCAGCAGGTGGCGACCTCAGCGGCACCTACCCCAACCCCGACATTGCCGCAGGCGCAGTGAGTACAACCGAACTTGCCGCTGGGAGCGTCACGGCTGCAAAAGTCTCCTCCGGGGCTGCTCTCAACGGGCAGGTACTGGCTGCCAATGGCGCTGGCGGGGCAAATTGGTCAACCCCGGCAGGTGGAGGCGGTATCCCCAACAGCATTCAGGACAACGACACCGACACAAAAATTCAAATGGAAGAAAGCCCGGACGAAGACATCATCCGCTTCGACCTCGACGGCACAGAGAAAATGGTGCTGCTAAAAAATGCCACCGGCGCTGCCCGGCTCGAACTGCCCGACCCCGCCCGAACGACGGCTGTCGGGCAAGAGGCAGGAATGAACAACATTCCGGCGGGCGTGGGCGGGGCGGACAATGCCTTTTTTGGCTACCAGGCAGGCAACGCCAATACGACAGGTTCTTTGAATACATTTCTTGGAAGTCAGGCTGGCAGGAGCAACACAAGCGGTGTCAGCAATACGGCAAGCGGTTTTCAGGCTTTGTACTTAAATACTGGCGGCGAGGGCAATTCTGCTCACGGCGCAGGCGCTCTTAAATTAAATACCGAGGGGGATAATAATACAGCCACCGGATTTCTTTCACTTTACTCCAACATGTCCGGGACTGGAAATACAGCAAATGGGAAAGGTGCTCTTTTTTCCAACTTAGGAGATGACAATACTGCCACTGGAATGAATGCCCTTTTTGACAATTCAACAGGCTACAGTAACACTGCTAATGGCGTGAATGCCCTTTTTAATAATTCAACAGGCCACAGTAACACTGCTAATGGCGTGAATGCCCTATATTCCAACACAACAGGAGATTACAACACAGCTATTGGGTTAGCTGCTTTGTATTCAAACGAAATTGGTGAAAAAAATACAGCGATTGGATCTGGCGCCCTTCATTACAACATATCGGGCAATTTCAATACTGCCATTGGAGAGTTTGCCATTTATAAAAACACTACTGGCTTTAAAAACACTGCTACCGGGCGTCTTTCCATGTACGAAAATATAGGAGGTAGCGAAAATACAGCCAATGGATTTGCTGCATTGTCAGACAACTTGACAGGGCATTTCAATACAGCCATCGGTGCATGGGCACTTTGGCAAAACATAAGCGGAGATGGCAATACAGCAATTGGAAAAGAAGCTTTGTTTCTCCAGGAAGTCGGACAAAATAATACGGCGGTGGGAACTGCCGCATTACATGAAAACTATTCCAGCTCATACCTTGTCGCCATAGGCGATTCTGCCCTTTATTCCAATACAACCGGCACAAATAATACGGCGATTGGTTCCAGCGCCCTTTTTTCCAATACGATTGGCTATGAAAACGTCGCCGTAGGGATTCAAGCGCTGTACTACAATGGCGTGGGCGCTTCCCTCCCCCATCACGCCAACCTCAACACGGCAGTCGGCTCCCAAGCCCTAGTGTCCAACACAACAGGCTATCAAAACACTGCTGTCGGTGCAGAGTCGCTTCCCTATTGCACAACTGGCTATGACAACATCGCAGTTGGTGCAGGCTCACTTTTTTACAACACGACGGGCTATAAAAACATAGCGATAGGCACAGGTTCCTTGCGAGACAATACCACAGGGTATGAAAACACAGCTACCGGAGACGGCGCCATGTTTAAAACTACAACAGGCAAATGGAATACAGCCAATGGCGTGTTTGCTTTGTACTCCAACACAACTGGCGAATCTAATACGGCGATTGGCGACAGGGCTTTATATTATAACACGACAGCAAGCGGAAACTCGGCCTGCGGACACTTAGCTCTAAACAAAAACACGGATGGTCACTCAAATACCGGCACCGGCGCTCAAGCCTTGTATTTCAACACAACTGGCGACGGAAATACTGCAGCCGGAACCTTTGCCTTGAATAATAACACAACTGGCGACGGAAATGCGGGATTTGGCTATGATGCACTTGTGAACAACACCACTGGCAGTAACAACACGGCAGTGGGAAGGGATGCTACTTTCATCGCCGACAATCTCAGCAACACCTCCTGCCTCGGCTACATGTCCGGCGGCATCGGCAACGCCAGCAACCGCATCGAAATCGGAAACACCAGCGTCTCCTTCATCGGCGGGCAAGTCACCTGGTCAACTTACAGCGACGCCCGCATCAAAACCCAGGTGCAGGAAAACGTGCCGGGCTTGTCCTTCATCACCCGCCTGCGCCCGGTCACTTACCATTTGGATATTCACAAGCAAAACGAAATGTGCTACCGGGGCAAAAAAGAGGAAGGCGACTGGGAGAGCAAGTACGACATCGAGAAAAAGCAAATGACCGGCTTTATCGCCCAAGAGGTGGAACAGGCAGCATTGGCGGCGGGCTACGACTTCAGCGGCGTGGAAAAAGGCAGTGACGAAGTCGGCATGTACAGTGTTCGCTACGCCTCGTTTGTCGTGCCGTTGGTCAAAGCAGTGCAGGAGCAGCAGGCGCTTATCGAAGCGTTGAAAGCGGAGAATGAAAGCCTGCGGGCTGCCAGCGAAACGCAAGCCGCCCAACTTCATAAAATCAGCGCTGCCTTGCTGAATGCGGGCATCTCGCTGGAGCGTTGACGCTTTTCCCGCTAAGTTTTGCAAATGAGCTAAGTCACGCTAAGTCACACACTTAGCGAAACTTAGCTCCTTAGCGGGACTTTGCGGGAAAACACCTCGTGCAAACAACCACTCGCCATGAATTTGAAAAGCATCCTCCTTTTTGCGCTTTGCCTCGCCGCATCGCTCGCCCTTTTTTCGCAATCCAACATCCAGCAATCCACCAGCATCAACGCCAGCGGCACAGCGCCCGACGCCAGCGCCTTGCTCGACGTGAGCGCCACCGACAAAGGCGTTCTCGTGCCTCGCATGACCTCGGCGCAACGCTCGGCAATCGCTTCGCCAGCCACCGGATTGCTCGTTTTCGACACGACCACCGACGGGTTTTGGTTTTTCAATGGCGCCGCCTGGCAAGCCCTTGCCGGAACCGCCTACGCCGCAGGCGCCGGGATTGACATTTCGGGCAATGTCATTAGCAACACGGGCGACCTGAACCCAGCCGACGACCTCACCAATGCCAGCACAGCGGGCGGCGATGTGTCGGGCACGTTTTCCAATTTGCAAATTGCGGCGAATGCCGTCGGCAATGCAGAACTTGCCAACGGCAGTGTGACGGCTGCAAAAATTTCTTCCGGCGCTGCCGTCAATGGGCAAGTCTTGAGCGCCAACGGCTCCGGCGGCGCTTCGTGGACAACCCCGTCGGGCGGCGGCGGCATTCCCAACAGCATCCAGGACAACGACGCCGACACGAAAATCCAGGCAGAAGAAAGCCCGGACGAGGACATCCTTCGCTTCGATGTCGGCGGGACGGAGGAAATGGTACTCCGCAAAAATGCCAACGGCGTTGCCCGGCTGGAGTTTTCGGGTGCAGCCAATAACACGATTGTCGGAAAAGAAGCCGGAGTAAACAGCAATCCACAAGGCGGCGGCGGTGGGGAAAGCAACACGTTCCTGGGTTATCGTTCTGGCAATGCCAACACCGACGGCTCCTCCAACGCGGCTACCGGAGCAAATGCGCTTGCTTCCAACACCTGGGGTACTTTTAATACTGCCAACGGAGCGGATGCGCTTTATTCAAACATAAGTGGATTTTACAACAGCGCCATTGGAAGCAGGGCGCTTTATTCCAACACGACCGGCGGTTATAATGTCGCCATTGGCTGGGAAGCCCTGTACCGCAACACAGACCGCTCCGACCTTCTGGCGATAGGCAAAGGAACTTTGTACAACAACGGAATAGGGGTAACCTATGGATTTCAAGCGAGGTACAATATTGCGATTGGGACAGAGGCGCTGTATTACAACACGACCGGCTACGAAAACACAGCCACCGGTTATCAGGCATTGTTTTCCAACACCGAAGGAAGCCACAATACTGCATACGGTTTTCAATCGCTATTTTTCAACACCAGCGGCGGCTTATATTTCACCAACGCGGGAAACACCGCCATTGGTCATAAAGCACTTTACTCCAATACTACGGGGCATGGCAATACGGCAAGCGGGGATGCGGCACTTTATTCCAACACTGTCGGTGGCGACAATACTGCCAATGGAAAAGCTGCGCTTTATGCCAATACAACTGGTGGGAGCAACACCGCCAATGGAGCGTTTGCGCTTGCAGGAAACACCACTGGACATTACAACTCTGCTAATGGTTCGAGTGCGCTTGGTGCAAACACGACTGGCGCCAAAAACACCGCCAATGGGTGGGCTGCGCTTTATTTCAATTCAACTGGCTCTTTCAACGCTGCCAACGGCGCCGAAGCGCTTTTTTCCAACTCCACCGGCTCCGCCAATACTGCCAACGGAAGGTCGGCGCTTTATTCCAACACCACTGGTTTCAACAACACCGCCAACGGAACGGAAGCGCTCGCATTAAACAGCAGCGGCAACTCCAACACCGCCACGGGGAGGTCGGCGCTATATTACAACACTGGCAGCGACAATACAGCGAATGGAGCGTCTGCGCTTTATTCCAACACCACCGGCGCCGCCAACACCGCCGCCGGAAGGTCGGCTCTTTATGCCAATACGACCGGCGAAAACAACACTGCCGACGGTTTCCAGGCGCTTTTTTCAAACGTCACTGGCAGCGACAATACTGCCACCGGCGCTTCGGCGCTTTATTCCAACAGTAGCGGTGAGGGCAATTCCGCCCATGGAAAGTCTGCCTTGAATTCCAACACGGAAGGCTCCTCCAACACCGCCAACGGCGGGTCGGCGCTTTACGCCAACACCACTGGCAGCGGCAACACTGCCGCCGGCTTTCAAGCCCTTTTTTCCAATACCAATGGCGGCGACAACACTGCTCAGGGCAAGTCGGCGCTTTATTCCAACACGAGTGGCTATGCAAACACTGCCATTGGCGTGTCAGCCATTTATGCCAACACCACTGGCTATGGCAACACTGCCTGCGGCGGGTCGGCATTGTATGCAAACACGAGCGGTAGCAACAACACCGCTACCGGCGGGGAAGCCCTTTTTTTCAACACCACCGGTTACAACAATGTCGCCAACGGAGCTTCCGCCCTCTTTCTCAACACCACCGGTCATCACAACACCGCCAGTGGCATGACGGCGCTTTACAACAACACGAGTGGTTTATTCAACACCGCCAACGGCGCTTTAGCACTGACTTCCAACACCATTGGCAATCAAAACAGCGCCAACGGAGCTTCCGCACTGCTGTCAAACACTACTGGCTGGAACAATACTGCCAATGGTTTTCAAGCCCTTTTTTCCAACGACACAGGTAGCGGCAATCTTGCCGGTGGCATTCTCGCACTTTACAACAACACGAGTGGCTTCAACAACACGGCGAGTGGCAACCAGGCTTTGTACAACAACATCACCGGCACAAATAACACCGCCCTCGGCATGCAAGCCGACGTCTCCACAGGCAACCTCACCAACGCCACTGCCCTCGGCAACGGCGCCACCGTCAACGCCAGCGACAAAGTCCGCATCGGCAACACCGCCGTCACCGTCATCGAAGGAAACGTGGCTTACTCGGTTTCTGACGGGCGATTCAAATCAGAGGTTCGCCCGGAAAACGTGCCCGGCTTGAGCTTCATCCGGCAGTTGCAGCCGGTCACTTACCATTTCGATTACACCGCCTTCTCGAAGTTTTTGGGAGAAAAAAGCGTGGACTACGACGTGCTTCGCCAAAAGGAACAGGCGACAGAAATGGGTTTCGTCGCCCAGGATTTGGAGAAAATCATGCGGGAAAACGGCGTGGAAGTTGCCAACCTGCTGCACGTTCCGGCAGGCGAAGGCGACAATTATTCGATTGCCTACGGGCAATTGGTCGTGCCGTTGGTGAAGGCTATGCAAGAGCAACAGGCGATGATTGAAGCTTTGAAAAAAGAAAATGAAGAACTGCAAGTTGCCCTGCATTCGCAAACTGAGGGCAGTGAGGCGCAAGCCGCCCAACTCCAAAAAATCAGCGCTGCTTTGCTCCAGGCGGGCATTCCGATGGAGCATTGACGCGACATGAAATCCGCAAAATCTATCAACCATGAAATTGAAAAGCCTCCTCTTTTTTCTGCCTTGCCTTGCAGCATCGCTTTCGCTTTTTTCGCAAAGCAACATCCAGCAAAGCCTCAGCATCAACAGCACGGGCGCACCCGCCGACGCCAGCGCCCAACTCGACGTGAGCGCAACCGACAAAGGAATGCTCGTACCTCGAATGACAACGGCACAGCGCACGGCGATTGCTTCGCCAGCCACCGGTTTGCTGGTTTTTGACACCACGACGGGCGGGTTTTGGTTTTACAACGGCACGGCGTGGACAAATCTGGCTGCGCCAAAAACGCTCGCAGATGCCGACGGCGACACCAAAATTCAGGTGGAAGAAAGCCCCGACGAAAACATCATTCGCTTCGACCTCGGCGGCACGGAAGAAATGGTGCTGCGCAAAAACGCAGGCGGCAGTGCCCGCCTCGAACTGCCGGACAGCGCGCACACAACTATCGTCGGGCAAGAGGCTGGCGTGAACAATGTCCCCCTTTTCGGAGCGACGGGATATAATAATACCTTTCTCGGCTACCGCTCCGGCAATGCAAACACGGATGGCTTTTCCAATACTTTTCTCGGCAGTGAGGCGGGAAGGGCGAATACTACCGGCTCCTACAATACGGCGAACGGGGCTGGCGCCTTGTTCACCAATTTCGGCGGTTCCTTCAATGCAGCCTTCGGAACGAATGCTTTGTTCCTCAACTCATCCGGCTTCCAAAACGTAGCGATTGGAGCGTATTCCATGTACTCCAACACGTCAGGGAATTCCAACACGGCTACAGGTTATAATGCGTTGACCAGCAACACGACTGGCTTTTTCAACACGGCGAATGGGCACTTCGCCCTCGTTTCTAATACGAGTGGCAGCAGTAACACAGCAACCGGCAAGGATGCTTTATTTTCCAACACAACAGGAGGTTCCAACACGGCAAGCGGGCAGGAAGCCTTGCTGGGCAACACGACCGGCTCTAATAATACGGCGAGCGGCAGGGCTGCCTTGTATTCCAACACAACGGGCAATTCCAACACGGCGAGCGGCTATGGCGCTTTATTTTACAACTCAACCGGCTCATCCAACACGGCGATTGGTGACGAGTCTTTGTGGTTTAACACAACCGGCTTCGAAAACATGGCGGCAGGCTCACTTGCCATGTTTTTCAATTCGACAGGCAATTACAACACGGCGAGTGGTTTTGCGGCTTTGCGTTCCAACTTAGACGGCGATTTGAACACAGCGAGCGGTCACAGCGCCCTGTTTTCCAACACCGAAGGCGAGGGAAACACCGCAACCGGCGAGCGGGCATTGTACGCCAACACGACGGGTAATTACAATACGGCGAGCGGTACGCGGGCTTTATTTTCCAACATAGGCGGCATTTTCAACACGGCGAGCGGCATGCAAGCCTTGTTTTCGAATACGGGAGGAGCTTCCAACACGGCGAGCGGTACGCAAGCCTTGTATCTGAATACGACCGGTTCTCTCAACACCGCAAGCGGCAGAAGCGCCTTATTTTCCAACACCACAGGCAATTTCAATACAGCGAACGGGAATGAGGCGCTTTGGTCTAACGCAAGCGGCTCTTCCAATACCGCAAGCGGGAACAGCGCTTTGTTTTTCAATACGACCGGCTTTTCCAACACCGCGAGCGGCGACCGGGCGCTGTACAAAAATACTGTTCGCTCCAATCTGGTGGCGGTTGGCGATTCGGCATTGTACAACAATGGCATTGGCGCCTCCGTAGTCTATGAAGCAACGCAAAATACAGCACTTGGCTCCAAGGCTTTATATTTCAACACGAAGGGTTACTTCAACACGGCGAGTGGCTATCGTTCCCTGTTCTTCAACACGACCGGCAATGGCAACACCGCAAATGGCAGTCAGGCATTGCTTTCCAATACCACCGGCTTTGGTAATACGGCAATTGGCCTACAGACTTTGCAATATAATTTAACCGGCTTTGACAATACAGCGCTCGGAAACAGCGCCTTGTTACTTAACTCTACCGGCGTTTACAACATAGCAATTGGCTCCTTTGCTTTAGTTGACAATACGACGGGCATCCGCAACACGGCAAGCGGCGCTTTGACTTTGAACGCCAACACGACCGGCAACCTCAACACGGCAATCGGCAATGCTGCCTTGCTGAACAACACAACCGGCAATGGCAACACTGCCCTGGGAGCCGAAGCACTTTACCGGAACACGACCGTCTCCAACCTCGTGGCGGTTGGCGACTCGGCGCTGTATAATAATGGCGTAGGGGCTTTATACTCTTTTGAAGGAATTTTGAACACGGCGATTGGCTCCAAAGCCTTATTTTCCAACACAATCGGCGCCAGAAACACTGCTATTGGTAGTTATACTTTGTATTCTAATACATCAGGCGACCTTAACACGGCGAGCGGTGTGGGAGCTTTATTTTTCAATATATCTGGTAACAACAACACAGCAACTGGTGGTGATGCCCTGAAAGCTAACACGACAGGTATTGCCAACACGGCGAGCGGAGCCAAGGCTTTGTTTTCCAATATAGGTGGCTCTTACAATACAGCCAGCGGCAACAATGCCTTGTTTTCAAACACGAGTGGCAATTACAATACAGCGAACGGCGCTTCCGCCTTGTATTCCAACACCACCGGCTCCTTCAACACAGCAGTCGGCAGGGAAGCCATGCGCACCAACACCATTGGTGCAAAAAACTCATCTTTCGGCGACTATGCCTTGTACGCCAACAACACCGGCTCATTCAACACAGTGACTGGAGCAGACGCCTTGTATTCCAACAGCAGCGGCTCCCACAACACGGCGAACGGCTATGAATCCTTGCTGTTTAACACAGGTAGTTCCAACACTGCAACCGGCAGCCAGGCTTTGCGCACAAACACCAGCGGCACACACAATACAGCACACGGCGTTTTGGCTTTGTCCAGCAACACCACTGGCACACACAACACCGCCATCGGCTCACAAGCGGATGTTTCTACAGGTGGTTTGACCAACGCTACCGCCATCGGCTACAATGCCAAAGTGGCTTGCAGCAATTGCATGGTCTTGGGCGGCACAGGCGCAGATACAGTGAACGTCGGCATCGGCGTCACAACGGTACCTTCAGGAATAAAACTCCAGGTGGAAGGCAATGTCGGATTGGCTACGGGTAGCTCCGTTTACGTGGGCGGCGTGACAGACAGCGGAGCGGACGGATTGAGGCTGCACCATGCCGGAAGCAGTGCTTACATTGACCATAAAGGGACAGGGAACATACACTTTCGGGCGGATAATGGGAATGGAGGGACTATCAGGATGATTATCAAAAGCAATGGCAACATCGGCATCGGGCGTGACCCCGTGTCCAACAAATTCGAAGTAGAAGGAGATGCCTCCAAGAACTCCGCCGGCGATTGGCTCGCCAACTCTGACACCCGTTTGAAAAAGAATATTCAGCCACTCAATTCGCAGCTTATGCTGCAAAATCTCCTTGCCCTGCAAGGCGTCACCTACGAATGGAACGACAACATGACCGGCTCACAGCGCCCCGAAGGCATCCAGTACGGCTTCACGGCGCAGAACATCCGGGAGGTATTTCCCATCCTCGTCACGGAAGACAAGCTCGGCTACCTGCAGACTGCTTATGGCACTTATGATGCGATGACGGTGGAAGCGATTCGGGCGCTGAATGATAAAATTACGGGGCAACAGGCGATTATCGAATCGCAGGCGGAAGCCTTGCGAGTGCTTGAAAACCAGGTCGCCCGGTTGCTAAAAATCACTGCGACACTCGAAAGTGCAAGCAAGCCTGCGAATAGATGAGCCGTAGGTTTTCCCTCCATCCAAATAGCTATCGGGATTGCGGAAAATTCCTTTCAAGGTTGGAAGAGTGCTTGAAAGGTTCTTCCCGCAATCCCAATAGCTTTTTCAACCTCGACAGTCCTCACCGTTGTTCCTGCGTTTTCAACTCTTCCGGATACTCGATGCGCACATGATAAACACTCCGCAGCATCGTCTTGAAAAGTGCCCGCACCTGCTCCAACTCGCCAAAAGTCAGCCGGGCTTGCTCGAATTGGTGCTTCTCCAATTTACCGGCGATGATTCTGTCCACCAGGTCGTCAATGTCTTTTCCGGTCGGGTCTTTCATCGTCCGGCTGGTAGCTTCGATGCTGTCGGCAAGCATCAGCAAGGCTTCTTCTTTCGTCCGAGGCTTGGGCCCCGGGTAGGTGAAAATTTGCTCATCTACCTGAATGCCAGGGTTTTGCTTCAAAAAATTGCGGTAGAAAAATTCGGTTTTGGTCGTGCCGTGATGGGTTTGGATGAAATCAATCACCGCTTGCGGCAGCCGGTTCTTTTTCGCCAGGCGGACGCCTTCGGGCACGTGGGCGATGATGATGCGGGCGCTTTCCATCAGGTCGAGCGACTCGTGCGGGCTGTTATTGCCTTGATTTTCAATGAAATATTCAGGGTTTTTGATTTTTCCCACGTCGTGGTAAAGTGCGCCGACACGGATGAGCAGGTGGTTTGCGCCGATTTCACGGGCGGCGCCTTCCGCCAGGTTTGCCACCTGGAGCGAGTGCTGCAAAGTGCCGGGGGCTTTCATCGCCAGTTCCCGCAGCAACGGGCGGTTCATGTCGGAAAGCTCGACCAGTGAAATGGACGAGGTGAAACCAAACATCCGTTCCATGAGCGGGATGAGCGGGAAAGCCATCATTGTGAGCAAACCATTGAGCAGCAGCCAGCCGAACATGCTCCAATCCACCTGCAAAATGTTGCCCTCCTCGATGAGCGACAAACCCAGGTGCGCCACCGTGTAAGTCAGCAAAATGGACAGGACGGAGCCAAAAAACCTCGTCCAGGCTCGTGCATCCGCCACCGCCAGCACTGCCACGACCCCTGCCACGATTTGCGTGAACAAAAACTGCGAGCCTTCCGAAGTGATGAAACCTGCAATCAACACGACCACAACGTGGGTGAAAAACGCCAGGCGGTAGGTGAAAAAATGCCGCACCACGATGGGCACGATGCAATACGGAATGACGTACACGCTGACGCCGGGCGTCCTTTCCACCAAAAAAGTTACATAGCTGAAGGTCAGCAGCCAGGTGAGCACGAAAGCTAAGTAGCGCCGGTTGGTCAAAATTTCCTCCCGGTAACTGCTGGCGTACATCAGAAATGCGCCCAAAATCAGGATGGTCAAAACCAGGTAGCCTGCGTAAACCGACCAGGAAGATTGCTGCGAGCTGACGTCCGACTCGAATTTTTGCTGAAAAGACAACAGCCGCTCGTACACCTCGTCCGTGATGACGCCGTTGCGCTGCACGATGTCGTCGCCCTGGCGGACGACGCCTTTTGTCGTGACGATTTCAGCGAGAGCGGCATTCAACAGCTTGGCAGTCAATTCCTTGTCGAAAATGAGATTGGGCGAAATGGCATCCAGCACGGCATTTTTAAAATAGTCCGGCGCAAGCGGCGCTTCCTTTTGCAGGCTGTCCGCCGCCATTTTTTTTGCCGTTTCCACGGTCAGAAAACTGGGCAAGGTTCGCTTGTAAGTCGTATGCCCCCGCACCACGTTGATGACAAAATCGCTGCCCGCCTCCTGATGCTCAGGAGCGAGTTGGATGATGCCGTATTTGTAGAGGTTTTCGAGCAGGCGCTTGCCAATGGGCAGGAATTTTTTTTGAACGATGGCAGCTTCGGCGCTCGTTTCCACCGCCTCTCCCCCACCCGATTGCCGCACCAATTCCGCCTCCAAATCCTTGATTTTTGCGGCTGCCAGTTCTTCGTTCAAGCGGTAGTAAGGTGAAAAATCCGCCGCCAGACTGGTTCGGTCTTGCTGGATTTCCTCCGCCGATTTTTTGATGGGAAAATCGAAAGGCGCCGTCAGGGCTTCGTAGCGCCAGGTTTGCCCCCGCTGGAATTCATACTTGAACTTGACGTTGTTCGGGTACAAAAGGCTGATGAGCAGCACGACCGCCGCAATCATGCCGTACCTCGCCAGCCAGTCGAGGTTGTAAAGTGTTGATTTCCAATTGTTGGAAGGCATTCGATTGGATTTTCAGCGAAGGTAAGATTTCCGAAATCTCAAAGTACCCTGCCATTCCTTCGGGACTGCGATGGACGGGATTTGTATTCTTTCGGGAAAACGCTGTTTTGTGATTGGAGCAGTTGTTTACTTTTAGCCCTTCTTTACTTCTCGCCCGGTTCATACCAGTCAACACATATCTTTTCCAAAGCAAAAACTGATGGAACAAACAGCCATTGTAAAATTCGAGTACGACGGATTTCCCATTTCTTTCGATTTCGGGGACGGGAACAAGTTCATCAATGCCACCGAGATGGCGAATGCCTTTGACAAGGCAATCAATGAATTTTTCAGGTTGAAACAAACCGGAGAATTCATTGACGCCCTTCACAAAACGCTGAAAATGAGCCGATACGACAATTCTCGCATCGGTAAAATCGGCAGTGTCAACGCTGAAAACCTCGCCAGGCTCTACCCCGAATTAATCAAAGTTGTGAAAGGCGGAAACCAACCCCAAGGCACTTGGGTGCATGAAAAAATTGCCATGAAGTTTGCGGCATGGTTAAGCCCTTTCTTCGAGTTGTGGATTTACGACCGCATCCTTGAATTGTTGACGACCGGGAAAACGGAAATCCAGCATTTTCAAAGTGGCGGCATCATCAAAAGCCTGCGCATGATGGTTGACCAGTTGGAATTACAGGAAAAAACAAATTCCCAATTCAGGGTCGAACTCGATATCGTCTCGGAAAGGCTGGATGAATTGGAGGCAAAAATGTCCAGCATTGATGAAAAATATTACTCCATATCCGGCTGGTGCGCCCTGCAAAATATGGCTTGTCCATTGGACAAAGCGAAGAATTGGGGATTATTGGCTACCAAATATAGCCATGCGAAAAAGCTCCCTGTCGGCAAGGCTTATGATGCAAAATATGGCGTGATTAATACCTACCATATTGATGTGCTGAAAGCGGTGGTTAAATAACGTGAGTTCGGAAATTAAACCGCTGGCATTCAGTCCGTAGAGCCTGCCCCGAACTCACATTAAATTAGAAAATGGGTGAGTCAACTAGCCCCGATTTCTTCCAAATATGCCAGCACATGTTTCGCCTGCTCGCCGCCTCTTTGAGCATGGTGAAGCAGCATCAATCCATGAGGTCCTTTCGAAGTTTTCAAGTCGGGATAAGCAGTCAGCGTCGCCTGCACGATGTCGAGATGACCGAGCATGGCTGCGCAAAAGATGTTCATGCGAGCGCCTTTTGCCAGCAGGTATGCTGCGATTTCCCGGTTGCCGACGTGCCCGGCAGCTTCCAAACCGGACTCGAAATCGCCGCCGCCCCAGTCCCAGGTGGCATTGAGCAGGCGGGGTTCCTGTTCCAAGAGTTCTTTCACCCGTTCGAAATTGCCGTGCGAGACGCCGACAAATTCTTTGACCAAATCGTCGGCGAGCGGGTCGCCTTTCGGCGGTCGGGCTGGCTTTGGCGGAGGTGGCGGCAGGGTATCGGTAGCGGGAGTTGAGGCGTCGGGCATGGATTGCCCGGCGGCTGGGCTGAAAATTCCTGCCAACAGGCTGCCGGCGGAAACGGCGGCAGCGGCGGCGAGGAATTGCTTGCGAGAAAGATGGCGCTTCATGTCAGGTAGTTTTATTTCAAGGAAGTCGGAGTTGCCAGCATTGGCAACGCATCCGTGTTCGCAAACCTACTTCAAAACTGCGCTTCTTCCCGCGCCGGCTGGGCATAATATTCCGGCAGTTCATGCCGCTCCTTCATCAAAAGGCAATATGGTTCGCAGCCGCCCGACGTGTCGAGCGGTTCCAAAAAGGATGGCTTGGCTTCATCGAAGTTTGCGGTTGCCAGCTTGTTTGACATTCGTTGCACGAAGTAAAATCCAGCCAAAGCAACAAAGCCAATAACTGCCGCCGCCGCTGCCAATTGTTGCCAATGAACCACCCGCAGCCACCTGATTTCCCGGCGGCGACCGCCGAGGCGGCTTTCCAATTTATCCCAGGCTTTGGGCGAAGGCTGCAAATGCAGGCGCTGTCCGCCCTCCCGAAACAAGGTGAAAATGTCTTTTCCCGTTTTCATATCGTATCAACTTTAGGACTTTCAAAGTGTCGCCAAACTCCAGTTTGGCGAAGGGAGCCTCCGCCAAACTGGAGTTTG
>CAZHLB010000064.1:0-15684 GCA_964533005.1 uncultured Saprospiraceae bacterium | reverse complement strand
AGCGCAAAAAAGTCATGGGCTACCACAAGTCCAACTACAAAAACATCCTCCACTTCACCAAAAAGCTGCTGCGAACTACTGCCTACGGCAAGGAGCAAAAAGAAAAACTCCGCTTGGAAATCGAGGCGGCGAACCCGCTGACGGAGCGGCGGTGGTTGCTGGAACAGCTTGAGAAACTATGAACTATGAATGATGAACTATGAACCAGCGGGGCAGGAAAAATTTTGACTTGCCACGCACTTTCCAGAATTATCAGATAATTTTGGATTCTGATTCCGGAATTATCTGATAATTCTGGAATTAGAAGTTCCACGTTCATCATTCATAGTTCATCATTCATAGTTCTTTTGAATTATGACGCATTTAGATTCCGAACTAAAAATCTTGAAAGCCGACCTCCTCGAAATGTGGCGGCTGGTGGTCAAACAATTGGAAAAAGGCTCGGAGGCGCTGACCAATTTCGACCGTGACCTTGCCATGGAAGTCGTGGAAAACGAAAAGCGGGTCAATTCCTACGAGTTGAAAATGGACAGGGATTGCGAGAATATTTTCGCCCTGTTCCAACCGCTCGCCTCCGACCTGCGCCTCGTGCTGGCAACCTTGAAAATCAGCAACAACCTGGAACGCATCGGCGACATCGCTGCCAGCGTGGCGGAGTTCGTGCTGCGGGCAGACACCAATTTCAACAAGGAAATCCTCGACAGTTCCAAAATCCTGGAGATGCAAGGCGTCGCCACGGAAATGCTCGCCGACACGCTCGAAGCCTTCGACAAGGAGGACACCCGGCTCGCCCGAACCATTTTTAAGCGGGATAAAATTCTGGATGAAATTGACCGCAATGCCTTGGAAAGCATCGTCGAATCCATCCAAAAATATCCTGACCAAGTGAAGAATTCCCTGTTGGTTTTATCCATGATTCGCAAACTGGAACGGGTGGGCGACCAATCGAAAAATATCGCCGAGGAGATTATTTTCTACTTCGAAGCGAAGGTGCTGAAGCACCGGAAAAAGAAGGAGAAGAAGAAGGATGACGAGGATTGAATGGCTTGATGGTTAAATGGTTAGGTGGTTAAAAACGAACAGCCCCGGCGACGTGCGTCGCCGGGGCTGTTTCATTTCTGGCGGAAGCGTCAAGCCATCGCCAATTCATCTTCAACAATCTTGCTCTTTTCCCACGCTTCGGTGATGAATTGAACGCATTGCAAAAGCACGTCTGAGGGCAGGTCGTCAGGATAACCTTTGACAATTTCGAGGAGAAGGTCTTTGAGTTGCCAGTCGGGGTGTTCGAGCAGAAGCTCCTGAACCAGCACTCTTGTGTGAGACTTTTGTGCCTGAAGGTATTTTGGTCTGCGATAGCCCTTTTGCGGGTCTTTCGCATCTTCGATGAGCTTCTCAGCCAGGTGTTTTAGCGCTGGGATTTGAAGCGCTTCTTCTATCGAGTAACCTTCCCAAGATTGTTTTGACAGCATGATTGTGATTTTGGCTCATGTAGCGTCTGAATGAAACAACTGTCTGCAAGTCTGCAAGTCGCCTTGTCATTCTCGAAGAGAACCTACACGTCCCGAGTGCTGCCCGGTGGGAGGTGTAGGTTCTCTTCGAGAATGACAAGGCGACTTGCAGACTTGCAGACAGTTGTTTCATTCAGACGCTACATGAGCCGCGATTTTTTAGTTTCCAAAACTACTTTTCCGGTTGTTTTGCCGACCAAATTTCTCGCCTGAGAAACACAACAGGCTCGTCTGAACCTGCTATTTCCTCGCCCGTTTTAGCCACGCATTTCCATTTCATTAGTTGATAGGGTTGATGAGGTTGATGTTGCGCCAACATCAACCTCATCAACCCTATCAACCTCATCAACCGAAAAAATCTCCAACATGGATGCTCGTCCTTTCGATGGAAAAACCACCAGTGGAAAAAACCCGACCTATTGGCTCGACTCCGTTCCCGATATTGAATTTGCTCCCCTCGACCGAGACCTGACGACCGACGCCGTCGTTGTGGGCGGCGGCATGGGCGGCGTGGTCACTGCTTATTTGCTGGCAAAAGAAGGCTTGAAAGTCGCCATCGTCGAGGACGGAAATATCGGCAGCGGCGAAACCGGCAGGACTTCCGCTCACCTCGCTTCTGCCGTTGACGAGCATTTCGTGGAACTCATCGAAACCTTCGGCAAGGAAAAAGCGGCGATTGCCATTGCCAGTCACGCCGCTGCCATAGATGAAATTGAAAAAATCGCCAGCGAGGAGAATATTCATTGCTTCTTCCAGCGAGTGCCCGGCTACCTTTTCCTACATCCTTCGGACAAAATGGAGAACCTTGAAAAGGAAATGAAAGCCGCTCTGGAACTGAACCTGCCGGTCAGTTTCGTTGACGAAGTGCCTGGCATTCAAGATGTTCCGATGCCTGCTCTTCGATTTAAAAACCAGGGCGAGTTTCATCCACTGCTGTTTTTGGCGGGCGTTTGCCAAAAAATCATTGCCCTCGGCGGCTCGATTTTCACCTCGACTCATGCTTCAAAAGTGAGCGGCGAAGGAATCGAAACGGATACCTGTTTCAAAATTTCCGCCAAGCACATCGTCGTCGCCACGAACACGCCTTTCAACAACCGGGTCGCCATTCACACCAAACAAATGGCTTATCGCACCTACGTCATCGGCGCTTTGATGGAAAAGGGAATGATGCCTCACGCCTTGTTTTGGGACACCGGCGACATGGACTCGAAGTGGCGCACCCACCCCTATCACTACATCCGGGTCGTCTCCTACAACGACCATCACGACTTGCTCCTGGTCGGCGGCGAAGACCACAAAACCGGGCAAGCCGATGCCGAAGAAATCACCGAAGCCGAGCGTTTCAACCGCTTGATTGGGTGGCTGCGGCAGCATATTCCGGCGGCGCAAGAGGTTGTCTATCAATGGTCTGGGCAAATTATGGAGCCAGTGGACGGGCTGGCTTTTCTCGGCAGAAATCCGATGGACGAGGACAATGTCTATATCATCACCGGCGATTCCGGCAACGGTTTGACGCACACGGTGGCGGGCGCAATGCTCATCCGGGATTTGATTTTGGGACGGAAAAATCCGGCGGAAGAAGTTTTCAACCCTTCGAGATTTAAGTTCAGTTCGCTTGGCGCTTACGTGGGCGAGCAAGCAAATGTGGCGGCGCAGTTTGCCGATTATTTCACCAAAGACGAGGTGGATGCAGCGGCGGAATTGGCTTTCGGCGAAGGCGCTGTTGCTTCAATTCAAGGCAAAAAAGCGGCGCTGTATCGGGATGAACTTGGCAAACTTCACGCCTTTTCAGCCATTTGCCCGCACCTGAAATGCGTCCTCGATTGGAACCCGGTGGAAAAATCTTTCGACTGCCCATGTCATGGTTCGAGGTTCACCTGCAAAGGCGTTTTGGTCAATGGGCCCGCCAACTCGGATTTGGAGGTGATAAAAATTGAGGACAAAGTGCCTGGCAGCAGACCGGAAGTGCATGGCATTGAAGCAAGCGGAAGTAGCGGAAGCGAAAGCCCAGCACCGGGCGGCAGTCGGGAAGTGGCAAGACATTAATGCTTTCAGATGAATGAAAAACTCAACGTCGGCAGGGTTTTGAAACCCTGCCGACGTTTGGACTCGGCTCACCTGATTTTTCTTAAAACCGCCCCTGACCAATCTCATTTCAACGGCAAGCAAGCTGGTTTTACCTTCCGCCAAATTTGATTGCGCCATGAATGCGAACCTCCTTAAAAATTTCCCTTGCCAGCCGTCCGACCCCGAACCGCTCATCGAACAATTGCTCGCCTTGCGCAGCGACCTCTTGGAACGGGAAGCCGCCTGCAAACAATTTGACCGGGTGCATCCGAACCACCTGCGCAACGCCCGCAACCTGCTTCATTACCTCGCCTTCCGCCTGCACGACGTCCGCACTTTGCAAGTTCAATTGTCTGAATTAGGCTTGTCCTCGCTCGGTCGAGCCGAGCGAATGGTGCAGGCAACGGTGGACTCGGTGCTGCAAATACTGCATTTGCTGGCAGGACGTGAATTTCATCCGCAGGAAAAGCCGCCGATTTGTTACCCCGAAGCGCATCGGCTTTTGGATGAAAATGCCGACGAATTGCTCGGCGAAGCCCCCTCCGGCAGGCGGGTTCGCATCATGGTGACCATGCCTTCCGAAGCTGCCGGGCACTACGATTTGGTGCGAAACCTCCTGCAAAATGGCATGAGTTGCGCCCGCATCAACTGCGCCCACGACGACGCCGAATCGTGGAAACGCATGATTGACAACATCCGCCGGGCATCCGAAGTCACCGGCATTCCCTGCAAAATCCTCATGGATTTGGGGGGACCCAAGCTGCGCACCGGGTCAATCGAGGACAGCGCCACCGTGCTGAAAATTCGCCCGAAACGAAATGAATTGGGCGAAGTCGTTGCGCCAGCGATTATCCTGCTCGTTCCTGCCGACAAAAAATCGAAGCTCACCGCATCGCCCGATTCCGCCAAAAAATCAACTCAGGCAGTCGCCGGGACGATTCCCAAATTTGAAATCCCGCTCCCTTTCGTCTGGCTGAAAAAATGCAGACCCGGCGACCGGGTCATTTTCACCGACGCCAGGGGCAGCAATAGGAAATGGAAAGTCCTTTCCATCTCGCCCGAAGGAGTTTGGGTGGAAGTGAAAAAAACAGCCTACCTGACCTCCGGCGTCGAATTCCGGCTCAAACGGAAAGGCGGAAAAATGAAAAACCAGGTTGCCCAAATTGGCGAATTGCCCAAGCAGCCTGGCGCTATTCGCCTCAAACCCAGCGACTTGCTCGTGCTAACCCGTAGCGATGAACCGGGTCGCCCCGCCCAATTCGACCTGGAAGGAAACCTGGTGAAACCCGCCACCATCGGCTGCTCCGTGCCTGAAATTTTTGAAGACGTGAAAGTCGGCGAGTCCGTCTGGCTGGACGATGGCAAAATCGGCGGCGTCATCGAGCGCATCGGCGAAGGGGGGTTCCCTGCGGGAATGACAAACTGGGATTATTCGAAAGCCAAGGAAAATGGGCACGGGAAAAGCGTGTCGGAATTGCAGGTGCGCATCATTCACGCAAAACCCGGTGGCGACATTTTGCGGGCGGAAAAAGGCATCAACCTACCCGAAACCGACTTGCGCCTGCGCTCCCTGAGCAAGGAAGATTTGCACAACCTGAAATTCATTGCCGCCCACGCCGACCTGGTCGGCTTGTCCTTCGCCAACCGCCCCGGCGACGTGGAGGAATTGATTCGCCACCTGAAAAAAATCGAAAAATCGAGCGCCGCCAAACCCGGTCAACACAAATCCAAACTACCCGGCATCCTGCTCAAAATCGAGACCCGGCAAGGCTTCGACAACTTGCCCGCCATGCTTTTTACCGCCATGCAATTGCCTGAATGCGGGGTGATGATTGCTCGTGGCGACCTTGCCATCGAGGCAGGTTTCGGTCGGCTGGCGGAGGTGCAGGAGGAGATTTTGTGGATTTGCGAAGCGGCGCACGTGCCTGTCGTCTGGGCAACGCAGGTGCTGGAAGGGCTTGCAAAATCAGGCATGCCGTCTCGTGCCGAGGTCACCGATGCCGCCATGGGCGAACGAGCCGAGTGCATCATGCTGAACAAAGGCGAGCATATCGTGGCAGCCACGCACGCCCTCGACGACATCCTGCGAAGGATGCAAGACCACCAGACGAAGAAGCGCTCGATGCTGCGGCGGCTGGCTTTGGCGGAGAAGTTTTTTGACATCGAGCAAAAAGCTGACAGGTCGAAAATGGCTGTTTGAAGGAGAAAAAATGAAATTTTTTCTCCTTCAAACAGCCATTTTCGACCTGTCAGCTTTCGCCAAATCCTCCGGCGTGTCAATTCCGAAAGTCTCCATTTCAGTCACTGCAACGCCAATCTTGTAGCCATTTTCCAGCCACCGCAACTGCTCCAGCGACTCTGCCAATTCCAGGCGGCTCGGCGGCAGTTTTGAAATTTCCAGCAAAGCCTCCCGGCGAAAAACATAAAGCCCGATGTGCTTGAAAAACTCGCCTTGCGACAGCCAGTTTTCCGGCGCAACTTCTCGCAAAAACGGCACTGGCTGACGGCTGAAATACAAGGCATTTCCAGCCTTGTCAAACACCGCTTTGACCACGTTTGGGTTGAACAAATCCGCCGGGTTTTCTATTTTTTTTAGGAGTGTAGAAATGGAAACTCCGGAAGGCTGGCTCACCAAAAAATTCACCGCCAAATCAACCTGGGCGGGCTGAAGAAATGGCTCATCTCCTTGAATATTGGCTATAATTTCAAACCTTGAATATTCTACTTGTTGGGTTACTTCGGCGCACCTGTCCGTCCCAGACAAGTGCGTCGGCGAAGTCATCACCACGTTTCCCCCAAAAGACTGCACGTGCGAAAAAATGCGCTCGTCGTCCGTCGCCACCACGATGGCATCCAATTGGCTGGCTTGACTCGCCTGCTCGTACACTCGCTGAATCATCGTTTTCCCCAAAATGTCCACCAGCGGCTTGCCGGGAAAACGGCTGGAAGCGAAGCGGGCAGGAATGATGCCGAGAGAAGTTCTAATTTTGGGCACGTTTAACGATTTCGGATTTGAGGATTTCGGATTTCGGATTTGCAGTTCGAAACCAAATCCAAAACCCGGAATTCCACCCTTCCAGGGTGACAAAAAGAAATCCAATGAGGAAGCTGATTTTACCCTTGCTGATAAGCACTTTCTGCGCAGCGGCGCTCTCCGCAACAGGCGACAGCCTGAATTACCTCACGCCGAAAGATACCGTTTTCATCAAGTTGGAAAGTTTTGGCTACAAGTTCCTTTACAACGAGATGGAAAAGGGGCAGACGTTGAATTCACTCGCCCGATTTTACGGTTTGAAGCCGGATGCGGTTTATGCTTTCAACCCGCAAATCAACAGGGACGAGCCATTGCCGCCAAATCTGACGGTCAGAATTCCGGTGCCTGATTCTGCCATCATTCGTGGCTGGGTGCCTGGTTTTTCGCTGGGAAACCTCGTTCCAGTCTGCTACGTGGTGCGGCAAGGCGACACTTTTTACCGCATCGCCAAAGTCTATTTCAAGGTGGACATTGACACGCTGAAAATGCGCAATCACCTGACCTCCGACGAAGTCCGCCCCGGCATGTGCCTGCATATCGGCTGGATAAGCGTCGAGGGTATTCCCGATTCGCTCCAGCTGAACAACATCAGCCCGGCACACCTGAAAATGATGCAATTGCAGGCAAAATATGAGGCAGCAAAAAGCAAGACAAAACCGCAGGCGCAAAATGGCGCAGCCTACTGGCAACGAGAAAAGAAAGGCGACGTGGATGATTTTTACGTCTTGCACCGCTTCGCTCCAATCGGCTCGGTCGTGCAAATCAAGAACCCGCTGAAAGGCAAAGTCGCCTACGCCGAAGTGATTGGCAAAATCCCTGACCAAGCTTATGGCGACGATATTGTTGCCGTGCTATCCCCTCCAATTGCTCGCCTGCTTGGGGCGAAAGACCCGAAGTTTTTCGTGGAAATCAAGTACTTCAAGTGATGGGTGGGACAAGCAAACATTGAATTCAGGATGCTTTAATTTGAAAAAAGAAAATTGGAAAGGGCGTCCAGGCTTGGCTAACATTGTCGCAAAATCCTCACCCATGCTTGCATTCAATGAGAAAGGCTTGCTGGTTCCGAACCAGCCGATTTTGAGCGACCTGGATGAAATCAGGAAGGTCTTCACCGAGGAAATTGCTTCGCCCCGGCGGACGGAGTTGTTTGAGAATTACCTGCGCTACCTGGAAGATTTGAAGGCGGTGATTGGCGAGAATTTCTACCAGTGGCTAAATGGAAGTTTTGCGACCAAAAAGCCTGAGCCAAGAGATATTGACCTCGTTACTTTTATTCATTGGAAGCAATTGGATAAATTTGAGAAAGAATTGAAAGCGTTCAGACCCCCTGAGTCTTTGAACAAATATGGCGTGGATGCCTACTTTATTCCTGTCTTCGAGGAAGGACACCGTCATAGGGCTTTTTTTGAAGGCGACAGGGCTAAATGGTGGGAACAATTTGAATCAACAAGGCTTATTATTGGCGGAAAGATGTTGAAAAAAGGGTTTCTCGAAATACATTTTGAAAATGGAAGATAAAATTGAAAACATAATGGCGCTGCTTGGAGAATTAAAATTCTTCGATAAAATGGCTGCCCGACACAAGGCGGCGGGCATTAGCAATTTTTCGTTTGAACAGTATCATGATAAAAAAGAACACCTGTTGAGGGAATTGATGATTGAGATTCTAAACGCCGGTTTAGATAATTTTCAGACCTCCCGCCTGATTTACAGCCTGCTTAATAAGTACCATAAATCTGCTTCCATGAATGGAAAAGAAGTGACAGTCGAATTAGAAGAGATGCTGCACGAACTTGTGCCTGCTTAAATTCAGCCTAAAAACCTCGCCTTCAACTCCGCCGTCGGCAACATGCAAGCCTCCTGCTTTCCAAACCACCGGTACCGGTTCCTCGCAATCCAATCGTAAATCCCATTTCGGACAAACTTGGGAACGACAAAAAACACTGCCATCAGCGACCAGGTGCCGCCCAATTTTTGGCAAACCCGCAGCGGCACGTCCGAGCGGGTGAACACTTTTTCACCTTCCACCAGAACTACCGTGTTCAACTCATCGGCAGGCAGGTTGAATTTTTTCAAAAGCAATTGCCCGACCTCCGACTGCAAAGCGGCAAAGCGAAAAATGCCCTTTTTGTCTCGCTTGATGACCCACTGGACGGAGGCATTGCAGAGGTTGCAGATGCCATCGAAAAGAAGGATTGGTGAGTGGTGACTTGTGAGTGGTGATTGGTCAGGCATGGAAAAACGAGTTGAGAATCAATTTTTTAGAAGAAGTTCTACCACTTGGACGGCTTGCTCGAAACGCTCGTTTCCGATGCCTTTCACCTCGAAAACAGGTGCGCCGAGTGTCGCTAATTCTTGCCGGTAGCGCAGGTACAACGCCTCCCGGTCGAGCGGGTTTTCCCGCAGGGGGTCGAATTCCCAGGGCAGGTCGGGCTGGCAGAGCAGGTATAAATCAGGCAGACGCAGGCGCAATTGCTCCAAAATCCAGGGGTGGCATTCGCCGTAGCGAACCTCCGACCAGATTTTTAGGACTTCAAAACTGGTGTCCAAAAACATGACCCGGTGGGCTTGTGCCGCCATTTTTTCTTCAAGCGCCAACTGCTCCTCGGCAATTTTCAGCAAGTCTGCTTGGACGTAGGGGCGTTGCAAATTTTCGAGGTAAAGCCTGGAAAACTCAGGCGTCCAGGCGGTTTTGAAATGCGCTGCGAGCTGTGCGGTGAGGGTGGTTTTGCCGCTGGATTCGGCGCCGGTGAGGATGATTTTTAGCATGTCAAGGAATAGGGTTCACCACTTTCAAACCACTTATCCAGCTAAAATCTGAAACGTTCCGGGTGTATAATTCCAAGTTATTCAACAGCGCCGTTGCTGCATGTATGGCATCTCCCGGTGACATTTTTCTCTGTTGTCTCAACTCGATAGCCTTGTCAACAATGGCTTTGTCAATATCCAGAATGGTGATTTTAGCAAATGCTTGTTCCAGAAATAATTTCTCGGCAGGCAAAAACTTGTGATAGCCTAACACTTCGAGCCGGGTCATTTCAGATGCATGACTGGCGGCGTCGGAAAGCAAGGAAAGTAGCGACGTGGTTTGCAAGCGATAGGCATAAATGAAAATGTTGCTGTCCAAAAGGCGCATGTCGGTAGGGTTTAATTTTCACGAAAAGGCAAGGTTTGCGCCTGCCTGTTTTCGTTCCAATCATTGTAAAATTCTTCCCAATTGTCTCGTTGGGGAATTTGTGCGGCGAGCTGTTGCAGCAATTTCAAATGTTCTTGGTCAACCGAAGGAGCAAGCTTAGGAGCAGGCGTTTGTTTGAAATTGATTTTCAGGCGCTTAAACAGCGCCAGCAACAATTCGAGGTCGCTTTGCCGGTTGATTTCAACAGTTAATTGCACGGTCATTTGCTTCAAATTTTTTCCAAAGAAAAGCATTTTTCCCCGACACGGTTCAATTCTCAGTCCTTCACCTATTTCTTGTGATGGCTTTTTTTTCCCAACCGAAAGCCTTTCTTTTGCGCCGCTTTTGCCGGAGGGGTCTAATTCCCCGACTGCAAAACGAGTGTAAACATGGTTTAACAATTAAAAGCATTCTGTCAATGCTCGAAGAAAAAAACAACGATGAAATGGTGGAAACCGCTGAAAATGAAGTGGTTGACACCGACGTCCTCGACGCTGCCGGGGATGAAACTACCGAAGAGGTAGTCGAAACTGTCCTCGAAGACAAAGTCTCAGAGGCAGCTCAAGAGGCGAAAGAACACGCCAAAATTCCGGTCAAATCCGCTCCGAAAGCAGTCGTCGAAACCAAAGATGACGACATCGAAATCGAAGAGGTGGACATGGAAGAACTGATTGAAACCAGCAGCGGCGGCGCTTTCGACGATTTCAATTGGGACAATGCCAACAAGCACGGGCAAGCCTACTCCAACGAGGAGCGCCAGAAATACTCCAGCGAGTACGACCGCACCCTGAGCGCACTGCTCGAAAACGAAGTGGTGAGAGGCAGGGTCAACGCCATCAGCGACGGCGACGTGGTGCTGGACGTGAACTTCAAGAGCGACGGTCTGGTGTCGCTCGGCGACTTCCGCGACATGCCCGACCTCAAAATCGGCGACTACGTGGAGGTTTACGTGGAAAAACAGGAAGACGAGAAAGGTCAATTGGTGCTTTCCCGCCGCAAAGCCAAGTTGCTGCGGGCTTGGGAGGCGCTCAAGGATTCTTTCGAGCACGGCTCCATCGTGCGGGGCACGGTCATCAGCAAGACAAAAGGCGGTCTCATCGTGGATTGCAACGGCTTGGAAACCTTCTTGCCCGGCTCGCAAATTGACATCAAACCCATCATGGACTACGACCAATTCGTGGGCAAGCAGATGGATTTCAAGGTGGTCAAAATCAACGAGGTCATCAAAAATGCCGTCGTTTCGCACAAGGCGCTCATCGAGCATGACCTTGCGGAACAGCGGGATGCCATCATCGCCCGCCTCGAAAAAGGGCAGGTGTTGGAAGGCATTGTCAAAAACATCACCGACTTCGGCGCATTCCTCGACCTCGGCGGCGTGGACGGTTTGCTTTACATAACCGACATCTCGTGGGGCCGCATCAACCACCCCAGCGAAGTGCTCACGCTCAACCAAAAGGTCAACGTGGTGGTGCTGGATTTCGACGACAACAAGAAGCGCATCAGCCTGGGTCTCAAGCAATTGCAGCCGCACCCGTGGGAAATTGTCAGCCAGAACATCAAGGAGGGCGACACGGTTAAAGGCAAAGTGGTGAACGTGGAAGACTACGGCGCATTCCTCGAAGTGATGCCCGGCGTGGAAGGTCTGATTCACATCAGCGAAGTCTCGTGGGGCAACCAGCAAGTCAATTCCAAAGATTTCTTCAAACCTGGCTCAGAACTGGAAGCCAAAGTGGTGACCATTGACCGCGACGAGCGCAAGATGTCGTTGAGCATCAAGCAGTTGACCAAAGACCCGTGGAGCGAAATCGAAGAACGTTACCCGGCTGGCAGCCGCCACACGGTGCGGGTGAAAAACATCACCCAATACGGCGTCTTCGTGGAAATGCCCGACGGCATCGGCGGCATGATTCACATCAGCGACCTGTCGTGGACGAAGCGCTACTCGCACCCGTCGGAGTTCGTCAAAGTCGGCGACTCGATTGAGGCAGTGGTGCTCGAAGTGGACAAGGACAACCGCAAACTTTCCCTCGGTCACAAGCAGGTGGAAGAAAATCCGTGGGATACTTTCGGAACCGTTTTCCCGCAAGGCAGCTACCACGAAGCCACGGTTTTGCGCCGCGACGACCGGGGCGCCATCGTCCAGATGCCGCACGGTTTGGAAGCATTTTCGCCTATTAAGCACCTGAAAAAGGAAGACGGCTCGATGGCGGAAGTGGGCGATACGCTGATTTTCAAAGTCATTGAATTCAACCGCGACGACAAGCGCATCCTGGTTTCGCACACCCGCTACGTGGACGACATTCGCCGCGAGGCAGACGAGGCTGTGCGCAAGGAGCGCAACAAGGAAGCAGATGAAATCCGCGACTCTGTGAAGAAGCAACAGTCCACTGTCGAGCGCAGCACGCTGGGCGACCTGGCGGAATTGAGCCAACTCCAAGCTGCGTTCAAAGCACGTGGCGGCGAAGTGGCGCAGCCGAAGGCGGAAGCTGAAACAGAGGCTGAGGCTGAAACGCCCGAAGTGGAAGCGCCGCAAGCGGAAGCACCGGAAGCTCCGGCAGCGGAAGCAACAGAAGCAGAAGCGCCGCAAGCGGAAGAAAAGACAGAAGAATAAGTGCTGTTTATAGTGATAAAATCACGTCCGTCCCCGTCCCGAGATTTCGAGACGGGGATTTTTTTTGCCAGGGCGTCATCTTTGAGCCAATCTTTGACTTGGCATGAAAAGCAATCTCAAATCCCGTCTCGCCCTCGAAGGCAGCGTCGTCCCGCTGCTGCTGTTGGTGCTGCTCATCGTCACCGGCGAAAAATTGTGGGAGCGTTTTCTGCCAAAATACCTTGAAGAAATTGGCGCATCGGTGCTCATCATCGGCAGTCTCGGCTTCCTGCAAAACCTGCTCGGCGCAGGCTGGGCGCTGCAAGGCGGCTATCTTTCCGACAAACTCGGCGACCGCCGAGCCTTTGGTTTTTTCTCACTGATGGCGGTGGCGGGCTACCTCGTCGCCATCATTTTTCAGCACTGGATTGCCGTTTTTGCCGGGCTTATTTTTTTCTCCGCCTGGACGAATATCTCCATGCCGGGCAGTTTGTCGCTCATCGTCAAATCGGTCGGCAAGGGCAAAGCGGCGATGGGAATTTCCATGCACTCCATCATCCGGCGGCTGCCGATGGCGGTGGGCCCCCTGCTGGGAGCATTGCTAATTGGCGCATTTGGTTTGGCGGCGGGCATCCGGTGGGCGTTTGGCGTGTCGGCGATTTTGTGTTTGGCGGGGCTTTTTTTGCTGAAAAACTTCTCCGGTAAAAACGAGAACTATGAACCGCTGCCGCTCCGCCAAATTTGGCAACGCATGGACGGGCGGCTGAAAAACCTGCTGGTTTCTGACATTCTCATCCGTTTTTGCGAGCAAATTCCCTACGTCTTCGTGGTCATTTGGTGCCTAAACGTGGCGAAAATCACCCCCGCTCAATTCGGCATTTTGACTGCCATCGAGATGGCGGTGGCGGCGCTGATTTACATTCCCGTCGCCAGCTTTTCCGACCGGATGGAGCGGAAGCCTTTCGTGGTCGCCACTTTCGTGTTTTTCACGCTGTTCCCGGCGCTGCTTTTTTTCAGCAAAAGCTGGTGGATGCTGGTGCTTGCCTTCGTGGTGAGAGGCTTGAAGGAATTTGGCGAGCCGACCCGCAAAGCCATGATTTTAGACCTGAGCATCGAAGGGGCGCAGGCTCGGACGGTGGGCGTGTATTATTTCATGCGGGATTTTGTGGTGGCGTTTGCTGCTTTTCTGGGCGGGTGGTTCTGGATGATTAGCCCGGCGGTGAATTTGTGGACTGCGGTGGGATTTGGCGTGGTGGGGACGGTGGCGTTTGTGATTTTTGGAAAAGGGACTAAGTGAAATCATTCCGGGTTTCCGACAGTAAAATGAATGAGGTTCATTCAAAAGAAGTAGAATCGAGTGTCTATCCTTTCTAATTTTGAGAGAAGCCGATCCGATAATGCAAGCTGTTTATCCCTTGATTCTGTCAAGGTATATCTTCTTAAGAACTGTTTTTAAGGTAAGTGAATAAGACCTATTTCTACGCCACAGGATGTCTTTATTATGACCTGTAGCGCCAGTATGTGGATAATCATAAACACTTGCTATTCCATGGTCGTAACAGAAATCAAGTGTGAATATCTTGAAAAACCGGATGCCAAGACCAGTTTTTAATCCAAGGTCATTTTTCTTGAAATCCTCAGCAACCATGGCACCTACAATTATCCAATTTTCGGGAATATCGTCTTCTGCTTTAACCAGATAAGAATAATACAGGCCACCAAAAGCATGAATTGGTTTAAATTCTAATGACGGATAGACAGATAGGCTAAGGTATTTTAGCCCATAGGTTACTTCAAACCCCTGACTATAAGCTCCTTTTGTCTCATAAACCAAATTCGTTTCAATAGCCCAGGGTTTATTTAAGAAATGCCTGGCAAATAGACCAACATGATAACCATTCACCTTGGCGAGCTTAAATTTTGTTTGGTTTTTTATAAAAGAACGGTTTACTCCAACTTGCCAGCCAAGGAGCCATTCTTTTTTCTTTTCACTTGAAAGGGTTAAGATTTCGGCATGACCCAAGGAGGATTGTGACCGAAGGTAAAGGACGGGCAAGTTGATGAGTGCAAAGAGTAAAATGAGCCGTTCCATTTTATCGCTAATTCAAGTAGCAGTCTTCTGCTTCTTGGGCACAGAAGACTACTACTTGAATTTTTAGTCAATGTTGAATGATGAACTGGCTTGAGATAACATTTTCACCGTTGACTACGGTAAAAATGTAGTGATTTCCAGGTTCTACGTCAAAAACCTCCATAGATTCAGTAAATTGGGTTACGGGTATGGACTTCTTGAAGTTAAAATTACCGTCAATCAGATAAAGCACCAAGTTTTGGTTCAGTTCGTCTTGGGTGAAGTTGACCAAATCCATGTTTACAACTTCATTGGCTGGATTGGGAAAAATGTTGATTTGCCACTTGTTGCAAGGCAAAGTAAATACAACAGTGGTAATTATTGTGTTCCCACAGGGGTTAGTGGCAGTGAGTCTATAAGCAATCGGGACAGGTTGTTGAGTTGGTGGAGAAACGGTAATGTTCAAATTCTTTCCATTGTTGAAAACGGAAGATGGAAAACCGGGAGTCAAAACTTCCCATAGGTAAGTATTGTCGCTGGAATAGTTGTCAATGTTTAGCGAAATGAAGTTGCAGGTCTTGTAAGCTGAGACTATGGGAGTTGCCGGGTTGCCTACCCACACGTTCTTCTTGATGTTATGCCCAAAACAAGAGGAGGGCCAGTTCCTGGTGTTGACCTCGACCCATCCGGGACCAGGATAAGAATTTGCACTGCTTTTTGGCGTAACCGTTACCATGTCTTTTAAAGGACTCACACTTACAATTTCCAGATTGGGTGAGACCGTCCAACCAATAATCGAATCCAAAGGAACTCCGCCTTCAACTTTATAGGTTTCCTGCTCGCCAATACAAATAAAATCCGGGTTTGTTCCTTGATTAGTTCCTGCAACTGAAGCTGATGTTCTTTGCTCAATCCTTACCCAATCAACCAGCATTTCGCCACCTGCGTTGCCTTCTTCATCACGAACATCTGTGTTAAGTATGAGATCCATGCTATGGTTAAACAGCGTGTACCATGTGAGGTGTTCCCATACAGTGGTTGCCTGATTTACAGGCAAATCTTCACATTCGAGAGGAGTATAGGTGTAGGAAGTACTCGGAGGAGGAGCAAACTCGACCTTGTAAAACCGATGAAATGTTCTTTTTACTGCTCCATCAACACTGATTATAAACTTGTATGGCGTCCATTACACTACCCTACAACAAAAATTTGAATCTCATAAAGTGTTGAGAGCCAAGA
>CAZHLB010000063.1:0-15808 GCA_964533005.1 uncultured Saprospiraceae bacterium | reverse complement strand
TGAAGACTTGCAGACGGCACACCAGACAGGACGAAAACAGGGTGCTTGAAAATTCGGGGTGACTCAGCTTTGTGCTCGAAAAAAAGCCATGCAAGACCAACTGATTTTACCGCCGGAACTTGAACCGCACCGGGAAAAAATTCTCTCCAGCGTTCGTCCTTTCCTCAAAATTTTGCCGCAGGCAGCCGGTGAAACAACCTGGCAGCAAAGCAAAATCGGCGGCAATCCTTACCTACCTCTGGGCGTGGATTTTCCGAAAAACAACGAGGGCAAGCCGCTCTATTTTTTAGCGCAAATCAACTTCGCCGAAACGCCCCGGCTGGAAGATTTTCCTGAAAAAGGCATCCTCCAATTTTACATCAACGATGGCGACCTGTTCGGCTTGAACCTGGAAGAACCCGACCTGCAAGACGGCTTCTGGGTGCTGTTTTTTGAAGAAGTCGAAGCGGACGAGGCTCGCCTGCAAACTGACTTTTCGTGGTTGCCGGATTACGAGGATTTGCCGGTCGAGCCGGGCATTTCTTTTCCATTAAATTTTGAAGAAAAGCGGGAAGCCGTGCCCTTGAGCGACCATCGGGTCGTGGACTACCTCGGCAGCAGCTTTTTTGCGCAATTCGGCGAGCGGCAGTGGGAAGTGATGGAAGCTTACGGAGAAGCGGTGAACGCTGGCGGGCATAAAATCGGCGGCTATGCTTTTTTCACCCAACACGACCCACGTTACGAGTTGGGCGACATGGAATTGCTTTTTCAACTCGACACGGACGAGAAAATCCACTGCTTATGGGGCGACATGGGCGTTGCCAATTTTTTCATCGGGAAGGAAGATTTGATGCGGCGGGATTTTTCGAAGGTGGTTTTCAACTGGGATTGCTACTGACGAACGCAGGCAAGGTTTTCACGACCTACGTTTACTAAACTTTTGAAGTTTAGTAAACGTCCGCCTCAAACCCTGCCTGCGTTGAAATTAAAACCAGCTACCTCCCAAATTTTCCCGGAAGGGCCACGGAATGCCAATCAACACCACCAGTAAGGCAATCAAAAAATAAATGAAAGCCAGCTTGAATTTGCGCACATCGTCCGTTGCCTTCTTGGATTTCGAGTAACCTATCGTGATGAGGGCAATGGCAATCAACATCATCAGGTTGTGCTCGATGGTGAAAAAGCGGAGCATCGAATCCTTCATCATGCCAGCGTTGAACTGAACTTTCGGGCTGATTAAGTACATCACAATGCCCAGCAGCAATTGAATATGCGCCGACGTCATGGTGAAAAGATTGAGCTTGCGGTCGCCATCGGTGAAGGGCGCTTTGGATTGCCATTTCAAAAAATTCTTGAAAATGGCAGCCAGCAGCAGCGCCAAAACGACATAGCGCAGACCGGAATGAGAGTGTCTTAAAATGTCGTACATAGGCTTAGAAAATTTGAGTTCGGAATAGTCAAGTAGCCAAATTCCTCCCTTTTTTAGGAGGCGAATCTAAAGGGCTAGATGATAAATTGGCTGACCTGGGAAGCCATTTTGACAATCAGTCCAGAAAAGAAATGCTCAAGACGCTCGACCTATACATTATTAAGAAGTACCTCGGCACGTTCCTTTTCGTGGTGCTAATTTTTTCGATGGTGTCGGTCATCATTGATTTCAGCCAGAACGTCGAGGAGTTCATTGATGAAAAATTGCCCGCCGGGAAGGTCGCCAAAGAATACTACCTGAATTTTGTGCTATTCATCAATGGCTTGTTGTTCCCGCTGTTTGCCTTGATTTCCGTTATTTTTTTCACCTCCCGCATGGCTTTCAATTCAGAGGTCATCTCGATTTTAAATGCAGGCGTGAGCTTTCGCCGCTTCATGCGACCCTACCTGGTGGCTGCGGGAATCATTGCGTCAGCGCACCTGGTTGCCAGCCATTTCCTCATTCCACTGAGCAACAAGACCCGGTTGAATTTCACGTATTCCTACATCGAAAAGGAAAAAGGCAGGGGCAGCAAGACCCACGACATCCACATGTTCATTGCTCCGGACACCAAAATCTACGTTCGGGACTATCGGCAAGACTCCTCAGCTACTCATTTACGCTTGGAAAAATTTGAAGGCAACCGCCTCACCGCCTTTCTCGAAGCCGACGAAGCCCGGTGGCAGACCAAAACCAAAAGCTGGCTGCTGACCAACTATGAAATTCACACTTTCGACAGTCTGAAAGAAAGCATTGTCGTTGGCGGGAAAGAAAAGCTCGACACCGTCATTGCCTTGCATCCGAAGGACTTCGTGCGGTACGAAGCAAGTCGGGAAATGGTGCCTTCGGGGCAATTGGGCAAATTCATCCGGGAGGAAAAATTGCGGGGCATCAGCAACACCAAGCTCTACGAAATTGAGCTTTACCGCCGCACCGCCGACCCGGTTACCATTCTAATCGTCACGTTGATAGGCATGGCGGTCGCTTCCCGGAAAATCAGAGGCGGCATGGGTTTGCACCTGGCGCTGGGCGTAGGCTTGGGGGCGATTTTTGTTTTTCTGGCAAAATTCTCCATCACTTTCGCTACGAATGAAGCTCTGCCTGCCGTCGTGGGGGTGTGGTTGCCCAACCTGGTTTTCCTGTTGGTTGCCGTCGTACTCGTGACAAAAGCGCAGAAGTAAAAAATGAGCGGAAATATTATGCTTTGGGAAATGACGAGCTTCGCTTAGAATAATTTCACTCTCTCTCTGTAAGTGCCAAAAATCATTTTGCCAGTCTGAGAATTTTTTGAAAAGGCAAAATTCAGCCAGGGAAGTAGTTGACCTGTTTTTTAAAAGTTGTTTACCTTTACCGCCGTTGTTTCAAAAGATGAAACTTAGGAGGCACAGCGAATCTTTGAATTGCGGAAGAAAACATCAGAAACTACTCGGCGAAATTGTAACTACCCATCAGATAAATATCCTTCAAAGGGGTCATCACTTCTTCACAAAAGCAACGAAATCTTAGGTTGCAAATAGGCTTGACCGAACTGCTCATTTGGTTTTCAAAACGCCCCCACCCCCTCATAGCGAGGATAATCAGGCTCAATCACGGTAACACTGAGAAAAACTTAGAGGGTATCGAATGCCCCTTAGGTTCTTGTCAGTTTTTTCTTTTTAACCAAAGCTCAAGTGAAAATGAAAAGAGGATTTCCAATCTACACTTAAACAACAGCTATGAGAAACACTGCTCAGCTATTCTGACTTCTACCTATCCTATGCAGTTGCTGATTGCAGTTGCGTGTTTCTCATAACCAATTTTCATTGTGACTCACTACATACTTGTGCTGCCCGCGCAGCGCTATTTTGTTATTTTCCAAAAAGATAGGCTGCGACTTATCAAGGGCGAAGCCATGCCCGAAATTGAAAAGGTTTCAGGTTTCAGATAAGGCTTACATTCGCTGAGAGCTTAAAACCTCCAAAATCGCCCCTCAGGTTTTTCACGTAAATGAATCCGTTCTTTGCTGACACGACCTGGACTGTTCTCAACTGCTCGACATGCTGCTCGATTTTTTCAGAAAAAAGCCGTCAGAAACTTCGGTTGACTGCTTTTCTTCCCTCAACGTTGACATTCACTCCCACCTCGTCCCCGGCATTGACGACGGGTCGGATTCAATAGAAACAAGCCTCGCCCTCATCGAGGGTTTGATTTCGCTTGGCTACAAAAAAATCATCACTACGCCGCACGTCAGACCTGAGTACTTCCCGAACACACGGGAGACCATTCTGAATGGGTTTGCCAAACTAAAGGCAGCGGTGAAAAAGGCGGGTTTGCCGGTAGAGTTGGCTTGCGCCGCAGAGTATTTTGTAGATTATGATTTTGAGAAAAAGCTGGAAAAAGAAGACCTGCTCACCTTGCCGGGAAACCACGTCCTGATTGAACTTTCGACTTTTTCACCGCCCCCCAACCTGCACGACACCTTGTTTAAATTGCGATTGAAAGGCTACCACCTCATCCTGGCTCACCCGGAGCGATACCAATATTTTCAAGAGGAGGAATTTCAAAAGCTCAAGGATTTCGGCTGCCTGTTCCAGGTGAACATTTTGTCGCTGGGAGGGCACTACGGAAAATCAGTCAAGGAGGTCAGCATGAAATTTTTGAAGCGGGGCATGGTGGATTTTCTTGGCACTGACCTGCACCATCGCAGCCACCTGGAGGGCTTGCGCAAATTGGCTGCGGACAGAAGTTTTCTCAAGCTTTTCAGGCAGTTCAATTTCCAGAATGCCTCATTCACCGGGTGACTTCAAGTCACCCGGTGAATAAAATGCTTGCTCCCGGCAAATCAAAGTCTTTCCTAACTTGACTTCATTCATTTCCCTTCACCTGGGCAAATAATATCAAAATGAATACGGACAACTACTCCTTTCCAAAATTTGCGCTGCTTCTCTGCATGGTTTTGTGCCTTTTCCAGGCTTGCGTACCGCACGAAAAACTCCTGAATTTTCAGGATGAATCATCCACCGACGTGCTGAATGCACAGTACGTGCAAGAAATCCAGAAAATTAAAATCCAGTCGGACGACATCCTCTCTATCACCGTTTCGACGGGCTTCGACACCTCGGCGGCGAAGATTTTCAACATGCGCCCGCCCACGCCTTCCATGTCAGGCTCCTTCATCGGGCAAGGCTATTTAGTGGATGAGGATGGGCTGATTGAATTCCCGGTGCTTGGAAAAGTCCAAGTCAGAGGCTTGACCAGGGAAGTTGCCAAAGACACCATTAAACAAAGGCTGCTGGAATACCTGCGTGACCCCGTCGTCGAAGTGCGCTTTCTTAACCTGCACGTCAGCGTGATGGGCGAGGTGACGCTACCGGGAATTTATACCTTCCCCGACGAGCATTTTACCATCCTGGAAGCACTGACCCAAGCAGGCGACCTGACCCTGTTTGCCGACCGGGAAAACATTATGGTCATCCGGGAAGTGGATAAAGTGCGGGAGTTTGGCAAGGTGGATGTTACTTCGGCGAGAGCGTTCGAGTCGCCTTATTTTTACCTGACCCAAAACGACGTGATTTACGTAAAGCCTTTGAAGGAAAAGGCTAAAACCATATCAGACCCGCTGACAAAAGTGCTTTCGGTGACTGGCGTTTTGATTTCGGTAGCAACCCTCATTGCCACGCTGGCAAGATGAGAAAATGTAGCTCCACGCTGGTTTCCCAGCAAGCAGGAACCATTGATTATCAAGAAAGAAGGGTATAAGCATCACATCTTTTCTCACCTGAAAAATTGAAGTGTCATGAGCAAATATGCTGAAAAGAAAAGCTCCAAAATTCTCGGCAAATTCCTCGGAAAATGGTACTGGTTTGCCGCCTGTTTAGTCGTGGCGCTTGCCGCCTCCTGGTATATGTTGTCGAAGCAACCCTACATGTGGCGGGTGACTGGCAGCATTGTCGTCGAAGAAGACAAGAGCCAGTCGGGTGGGCAAATGCCACAGGAAAGCATCATGCAAGGATTGCCTTTCAAAAACATGGGAACCCTCGACCGCCAAATCCAGATTTTGCGCTCACGCAACCTCATGGAAAAAGTCGTGGACTCCCTGCGCCTCGACATTCTTTATTACCACGAGGAGCGCTTCAAGGACACTGAATTGTACAAAAACTCGCCCTTCAAGGTGGCTTTGGCAGATAAAAAGGAGGACGCCTACGGCAAAATTCTCCGGGTGAGGCAGATAGATGAAAACCGCTTTACTGTGTTCGGAGAAGAAAAAGCGGACACCCAACTTCAGTCCTTCCGCACGCCGTTCACCTACCAAGGCGTTACCATTGCCCTCGAACGGGACTCGGCTGTCGCTGCCAGCAAAGAAGTAATTTTGATTGCCTTCGTCCGTCCCAGGGACATTGCCGCCTGGTATTCCAGCCAACTTGTTTTTCAAAAACAAGCACAGTCCAACGTGTTGACGGTGAGCATGGTAGAACAGACGCCTGCCAAAATGGTGGACATCATTCACAAGCTGGTGGAAGTCTATAACACTACTGCGCAGGAAGACAAAAACCGCATGGCTGCTCGCTCGCTCCGATTCATTGACGAACGTTTGTCGAAACTCAGCTCCGACCTTTTTTCGGTGGAAAGCAGGGAAGCTTCGTTCCGTTCTGGCTCCGGCGTTACGACCGACGTAAGCACCAGCGCCGAATTGTACATGTCAAAACTCAGCACGGCAGAGACCAGCAAAGCGCAACTCACTACCATGCGCAACACCTTGAGCAGCCTGCAAAGCTTCCTGAACAATCCTGCCAATGATTACAAATTGATTCCAAACTTCGGAGACCTGGGTGGCATTTCTTTCGCACCGCTCATTGCTACCTACAATAAATCCGTCGTCGAACGTGAACGCCGTTTGCTCACTCAGATGCCAAAACACCCTGAGGTTGTGGGGTTGCAAGACGCCATGTTGAGCCTTCGAAACAATATCCTGGGCGGCATCGGCGTCGCCATAGACGGCTTGAGCCAACAGGAAGAACAAATTTCCAGTGCGGCTGCACCCCTGCAACGCAAGGTGGCTTCTTTACCTTTTGCGGCGCAAAAAATCAATGAAATCAGCCGGGAAGGCAGCGTCAAAAGTGAGTTGGTTTTGTACATGCTGCAAAAGCGGGAAGAAACTGCCATCGGTCTGGCAGCGCACGTAGAAAGCGCAAGAGTGCTGGACGAACCGGTGGCTGCCGGCGCTCCCGACTCGCCCAACAAAAAGCAATATTACATGCTGGCATTCGTGTTGGGATTGGCATTGCCTGCAAGCGTGATTTACGCTTTCGACCGGATGAACGACAAAATCACCGGCAAGACCGACGTGAAAGAATTGACCATGGTGCCCTTCCTCGGCGAAGTGGCGCAAGCAAAAAGCGAGCGCACCAAACTCATCACCGGCAACAGCCGCTCGGTCATCGCCGAGATGTTCCGGCAGATTCGCACCAACCTGCAATTCATGTTGGCAGGTGGCAAAAACAAAATCATTCTCGTCACCTCGACCACCAGCGGCGACGGCAAAACTTTCGTCAGCGGCAACCTGGCTGCCTGCCTCGCCCTGATGAACAAGAAAACCGTCATTCTCGAACTTGACCTGCGCCGCCCGAAACTCACCGAATTAATTTTGAAAAAGCCGCCTACCGTCGGCGTGACCAATTACCTGGTGGACGAAAAATCCTTGGATGAAATCATCCAGCCCGTCGAAGGTTACGAAGACCTCTTCCTCATCAGTGCGGGCCCCACGCCGCCCAATCCTGCCGAGCTTATCAGCAGCGATAAAATGGACAGGCTGTTTGATGAATTGAAAGAGCGTTTTGACTTCATCGTACTCGATACGCCGCCGATTGGCGTGGTCACCGATGCCTTCCTGCTCAATCGCTTTTCCAACTGTTCCATCTACGTCGTGCGTGCTGGCAAGACCCGCCGGGACGACCTCGACCTGCTCAACGACGTTAACGCGCAAGGCAGGCTCGCCCACCCGGCGCTCATCCTCAACGGCGTCAAAGCGCCCAAGCGCTACGGTTATTATTATTGAGAAGTGAGAGAGGTGAGAGGGTGAGAGAGTGAGAATCTCACTCTCTCACCCTCTCACCTCTCTCACTTCTCACTTCTCTTATGAAAGAAACCTGGGATTCTGTACTTACTCCTAAGAGTCCGTTTTTCGAGCTGAAACTGAAAGAGGTCTGGCGATATCGAGACCTGTTGTGGCTGTTCACCAAGCGGGATATTGCGCAAGTTTACAAGCAGACGGTGCTGGGCCCCCTCTGGTTTTTCATTCAGCCATTGCTGACGACCCTCGTTTTCACGGTCGTTTTTGGCAAAATGGCAGGCATCTCCACGGACGGCATTCCGCCAGTGCTTTTTTACCTGGCGGGCATCACTTTCTGGAACTACTTCGCCGAGTGCCTGAACAAAACTTCGACGACCTTCCGTGACCACCAGAACATTTTTGGCAAGGTCTATTTCTCCCGCCTCATCGTGCCGCTTTCCATCGTCCTGCATAACCTGATTAAGTTCGGCATCCAATTCGGGCTGTTCGTGGTGATTTACATTGTCTTCGCTGCGTTTCAGGGAATGCCGGTTCAACTGCACGCCCATGCTTTTTTGCTGCCGATTTTGGTGTTGCTCACGGCGGGGCTTGGGCTTGGCTTCGGGCTGGTCGTGACCTCAATGACGACGAAATACCGGGACTTGAATTTCCTGGTGCAGTTCGGCGTCCAACTCCTGATGTACGTGACTCCGGTGATATTTCCCCTCTCGGAAGTACCTGAAAAATATAAGGTCTTCGCCATGATTAACCCGCTGACGGGGGTGATTGAAACCTTCCGGTATGCCTTCCTCGGAGGGCAAACTTTTTCGTGGTTGCTTTTTGGCTACTCCTGCGTGAGCATGGTCGTAGTGCTGCTTTTCGGGATGCTCGTTTTCAACCGGACGGAAAAAACTTTCATGGACGTAATTTGAAGTGCGGTTGGCACTTGAAGTGCCAACCGCACTGGCTTTCCTGCATGGATATTTCGCAACTCAACGGCAATTCAATTCATACCTCGAAACCTAAAAGCATGTCTCAACCAGTAATTCGCATCGAGCATCTGTCCAAGCAATATCGCCTCGGCAGCTACGGCACCGGGACTTTGACGGACGATTTGAAACGCTTTTTGGCAAAAGTCAAAGGCAAGGAAGACCCCTTCCTCGTCATCGGCGAAGCCAACGACCGCAGCATTGCCAGCACTTCCAACTACGTCTGGGCGCTGCGAGACATCCATTTCGACGTGCAGCCAGGGGAGGTCGTGGGCTTGATTGGCAAAAACGGCGCAGGCAAATCCACCCTGCTGAAAATTTTGTCCAAAGTCACCTCACCTACCCAGGGAACGGTGAAAATCAAAGGCAGGGTCGCCTCCATGCTCGAAGTCGGCACTGGCTTTCACCCGGAATTGTCAGGGCGGGAAAATGTCTTTTTGAATGGCACTATCATGGGCATGACCAAAAAGGAAGTCGCCCGGAAAATGGACGCCATCGTTGAGTTTGCAGGTGTCGCCCGCTACCTCGAAACGCCTGTAAAACGCTACTCATCCGGCATGACCGTCCGTCTCGCCTTCGCCATCGCCGCCCACCTGGAGCCTGAAATTTTGCTGGTGGACGAGGTGCTGGCAGTCGGCGACGCCGAGTTTCAGAAAAAATGCCTCGGCAAAATGGGCGAGGTGAGCCGGGAAGGTCGAACCATCCTTTTTGTCAGCCACAACCTCGGCGCCATGCGCCGCCTTTGCTCTCGTGGCGTCGTCTTGAGAAACGGTCAAATGGCATTTGTCGGCGGCATTGATGCTGCGCTGGAAAACTACCTCGGCGGCGGCGCAGACAGCGAGGGCGACGGCGCCAGCAAAGCCACCTTCGAGCGCAAAGACGGGCTTGCCCAACTCACCGAAATCGCCATCGAAAACGCCGAAGGCGAAGGCAAAACCAACTACTTCTACGGCGAGACGATTTACGTCCTGGTCAAATACCTGGTTAATCAAGATGCTCGCAACCTCGCCATCCGCCTCTCGCTGGCTCGCAACGGCGAAGTGCTTTTTCTCACGCAAGACTCTGACGAACAGGAAGATTTGCTGGGCAGGAAAGCCGCCGGCGAATACGTGGCGAGGGTCGCCCTGCCTGATTTTTTGAAGGCAGGTTTGTACTCACTGACCGTTGCGCTCATCGAGGTCGGTGTGCCGAGAGAGGAAAAAATTGACGTGCTGACTTTCACCCTCGACGACTCGAACACGGATACTTCGAATAAATCGTACGCACCGGATAAGCCGGGGCTTTTGAAGCCGAATCTGGTTTGGGAATATGTGGAGTTTCCCGTATCCGTCTAAAAGTTAAACCTCGAAAAGACCGAATTTAGCCACAATCAAAAAGAGAAAAAGATGAACCCGACTTTAGATGAAATTGAAAGTAAACCGAAGCTATCAAAGACTTTTTCAAAGCTATCGTTTGCGTTTGCTGTTGTCTCTCTAATATTAATTGGTTATTTATTTGGACAAATACCTTCGCAAATAAAAGCCAGTGATGGACTTACACAACCACCGAGAATATTGGCAGTTGTGGCAAATTTTCTTGTCATAATTGGAATAGTAATGACTGTTCTGAGTTTTTCCAAAAAAGAACCAACAACCTGGATGAAATGGGTTGGTGGAATATTAAACAGCATTTTTTTCGTGATGGTAATCGGCTCAATCATATTTGCGAAAGTGATTGATGCCGGTCATTAATCTTTTCCCTACATCTCCTGATGATAAACGTAACGAAACCATACCTCCCCCCCAAAGAAGAATACCAGCAATACGTGGACGAAATCTGGAACCGCTGCTGGCTCACCAACAATGGCCCCCTCGTCAACGAACTGGAACTCAGGCTCAAAGACTACCTCGACCTCGACCACCTGCTGTTCCTCGGAAACGGAACCATCGCCATCCAAATCGCCATGAAAGCCCTTGATTTACAAGGCGAAATCATCACCACCCCGTTTTCCTACGTCGCCACGACGAGCAGCATCGTGTGGGAAAATTGCCGCCCGAAATTCGTGGACATCGAGCCTCGCACGCTCAACATCAATCCCGATTTGCTCGAAGCAGCCATCACCGACAAGACCACCGGCATCCTCGCCACCCACGTTTTTGGCATCCCTTGCGAAGTGGAAAAAATCGAAGCGGTCGCCAAAAAGCACGGGCTGAAAGTGATTTACGATGGGGCGCATTGTTTCGGCACGAAGTACAAAGGCAAGTCCATCCTTGAATTTGGCGACGTTACAACGTGCAGTTTCCACGCCACCAAACTGTTCCACACGGTCGAAGGCGGGGCGGTGATTTCCAAGTCGCCGGAGCTGATTTTCCGCATGGCTAAAATGCGCAACTTCGGTCACGATGGCCCCTTCAAATTCGCAGGTGTCGGCGTCAATGGCAAGAACTCGGAATTCCACGCCGCCATGGGCTTGGCAAACCTCAAGCATATCGAAGAAATCCTCGCTGCCCGCAAGCGCCAGCATTTTCAATACCTGAATTGGATGAAAAGCCTCGATGTTGAACTGCCCAAGCCGTTCAACGAGCAGGTGGAATGGAATTACGCTTATTTCCCCGTCATCTTCCCATCCGAAGAGGCACTGCTGCGAGCCGAGCGAGGTCTGCAAGACCATTATATTTATCCACGCCGTTATTTTTATCCTTCGCTCAACCGGCTCGAATATGTCGAACAAAGCGACTGCCCGGTTTCTGAAGACATCAGCAAGAGAGTGCTTTGCCTGCCGATATATCATGAAATGACGGAAAGTACGGTGGATTTAATTTCGAGGGTATTGCTGCGGGTGCAGCGATATTAGAAATGTCATTTCTGACGCTTAAAATATTCGATAAATAATGGCTGAAAGAATCTTGATAATATCCGACAACGAGCCGCTCGTCACGAGGTTTAAGACTTTGATAAACAAGGGTTTGTTCGGTAGTCATATTTTTAGTTTTGCATTTAGCCATCATAATTCTGCATTGCGTCAAAAATATGCGGACAGTGATTTTTCGCCAATTAATGTCAAGTCAGAATGGCAAAATATAGCCTGTAATTATGACCTGGTCATATCACTTCATTGCAAGCAATTATTCCCCCCCGATTTAGTCAAAGGCGTTCGCTGCGTGAATGTCCATCCGGGTTTAAATCCTCACAACAGGGGCTGGTTTCCGCAGGTATTTTCCATCCTCAACGGGCTGCCTTGCGGCGCAACCATCCATGAAATTGACGAGCAACTCGACCACGGCGGCATCATCGCTCAAAAAGAAGTGAAAATCGAACCCTGGGACACCTCGTTGACCGCCTACGATAAAATCCTCGACGCAGAAATGGAGCTTATCGAGGCGCACTTGCCTGCCATAATCGAGCATAATTACACCCCGAAAATGCCCGCCAGCGAAGGCAACCTGAACCTGAAAAAAGACTTCGACGCCCTCTGCCGCATTGACTTGGGCGAAGTTGGAACCTTCGCCGAGCACATCAACCGGCTGAGGGCGCTCACGCATGGCAGCTACGCAAACGCCTATTTTCTGGATGAAAATGGCAGGAAGGTTTTTCTGAAACTTGACCTGCTTCCCGCTGAGGTTTAGAAGGTTTCGAGAGGTTTAGGAGGTTTAGAACCGTCCCGTTCTAAACTTCCTAAACCTCCCTAAACCTTCTAAACCTCCTTCAAAATGACCTCTCCCAAAATCAGCTTCCTCCTCACCGCCTACAACTTCGGCAACTACATCGGCGGCGCCATCCGCAGCCTGCTGGCGCAGGAAGGCGGCTATGATTTTGAAATCATCGTCATTGACGATTGCTCCTCCGACGACACGACTGCCATCGTCCAAGCCATTGAGGATGAGCGGGTTCGGTTTTTTCGGAACGAAAAAAACCTCGGCGTGGCGGGCAGCATCAATAAAGCCTTCTCCCTCGCACGAGGCGAATACATCTGCCGCTTCGACGGCGACGACGAATGGTATCCCTGGTTTTTGCAGGAAACCGTGCCCGTGCTCGACAGCCGGCCCGAAATCGGCATGGTGTACGGCGATATTTCGATGATAAACTCCGTCGGAGAAATCACGGTGGAGCGCAACCATACATTTGATTATAGTATCCTCGACCGACGTTCGCTTTTAAAATCGCTGCTCATTGATTACGTCGTTCCCGCCCCTGCCATCATGGCTCGCCGGGAAGCCTGGGCTGTCGCCCTGCCGCTTCCCGGCGACCTGATTTACTGCGATTTCGACCTGGCGCGCAAGGTTTTGAGCAAGTTCGACCTGGCTTTCGTGCCTCGCCCGCTCGCCAAATACCGGGTTCACGAGGGCAATATTCACCGGGTCGGAATGCAGCAGAAAAAAGCGGAGTATTCGGTTTGGCAGACCATCCACGCCTTTTTTGAGCGGGAAACTTTGCTCGACGAGCAAGACAAGCAAGATGTTTTTCAAGCCCGTCACCTGCATTTCGGCGACGCTTATTTTGGTTTGGGAATGCGGCTGGATGCTCGTCGTTGCTACTCGAAAGCGTTGTCTTTCAACGATTTGTTGAAAAAAAGAAATTATACCCGCCGCCTGCTGGCGACCTACGTTCCGCAGGAAGCCTACGCAGGCATGAAGACTTTTTACCGCAAAATAGCAGGTTGACCTACCGTGTCGCCGAACTCCAGTTCGGCGGCGAAGCACTCGCCAAACTGGAGTTTGGCGACACCAGAAAAATGAAAATCGTCCTCGCCACCTTCAATTATTATCCCTACGCCTGGGGCGGCTCGGAAGTGTACGTGCATGGACTTGCGCTTTTTTTAAAAAAGCAAGGCTTCGATGTGACCGTTGCGGCAGCCGTGTCAGAGGCTGCTTTTCAGGAACATAGGGTGATTTTCGAGGACGAATATTTGAAGGCAACCCGCTACGAATTTGAAGGCATCGAAGTCATCGGCTGCGACAATCGGGTGACGACGGAGGAAATTTACAGCCGCAACAACCCACGCTGGAAGTCAAGCTGGACAAGGCTTTTCGATAAAATCTGGCAGCCGGACAGCATTCATTTTTTGCACCTGCACGGCAACACGCCGCTCATCAGCGCTGCTTTTGCCGAGGCAGTGCAGGCATTTTCACCGGGGGTGAAAACGCTGTTCAGCTACCACGTTCCGGAGACTTGCCCGAAGGGGACTTTGCTCTATTTCAACCAAATACAATGCGCCGTGAAACCTGCGCCGGGTGTCTGCGCCGCCTGCATTTTGCAAGACCGGCTCGACCTGCCACCTGCTGTCGCACGAGTTGCTTCGGCGCTCATGCCGAGCCTGCCTGCCCGGTGGGGTTTTCTTCCTTCCTTGCTGAAAACCAAGCAATTGACGAAGCTAAAAATCGAAGGCTTCCTCGAATTTTCCCATCTGGTTGACCACTGGCTGGTCTTTTCCAACCAAATCAAAGAGACGCTAAACCGCTGCGGCATTGGCAAGGAAAACGTCAGCGTTTTGCGGCACGGCATCCATGATGATTTTCCAGACGGGCAAGTGCCCGCCGACAGACCCGCCTCTCCTCAGACCTTCATTTTTTTGGGTCGTTTCACAAAAGTCAAAGGAGTTGCTACGCTGCTGCGAGCTTGGCTTCAGTTGCCGGAAGCTGCCAGCGAGCGCCGCCTGGTGCTCATCGGCGCAGGCAAGGATTTGGAAAAAGAGATTGCCGGGCTGCTGGAAAAAGCTGCCCGCCGCAGCGACGTGCAAAATCTCGGCGTTCTCGACGTGTCGGTAATCCGGCAGCGGCTCGAAGCTGCACATTGTATAGTTGTGCCATCGGAATGGGTCGAAATTGGGCCCCTGGTTTTGCACGAGGCGCTGGCTTGCGGCGCAAACGTGCTTGTTTCCAACGTTGGCGGAAACAAGGAACTGGCTGAGTTTTACGGCGAAGGTTGCCAGACTTTCCGCATGGGCGACGCCGGGGATTTGGCGCAAAAAATCAGGGATTTTCAGTTTTCGCCGATGCAGAAAAAAGTGCGAAAGCAAGTTGAGCACTATGCTTTGGTGCTCGAAAAATATCAGGGATTGCTGGCTCCGGCGAGCGTTGAAGCTTTGCCGGAATTGGCTGGCGGTTGAAAAACAACCTTTCCGAAAGTTTGAAACTTTCGGAAAGGTGGGCGCCTCACTTTCCGAATTCAGTGTCTAACGTCATTTTTCTAAACTCCCACCCGATTCAATACTTCGCCCCGCTCTACCAGGAAATCGAGCGGCGCAAAGAATTGAATCTCACCGTTTTGTACAGCTCGGCGCACGGCGTTGGCGGCGAAACCGACCGGGAATTTGGCGTGGAAGTGAAGTGGGACATCCCCGTTTTGGAAGGCTACCGGAGCGTTTTTTTGAAAAATTACGCCCGCAAATCTGGCATCTACGGCTTTTGGGGACTGCTGAATTTGGGCATCATCAACTACTTGCGCAAAGCGCCAAAAAGCACCCTCGTCGTACATGGTTGGGGCTACGCCACAAATTGGCTGGCGCTGCTGGCAGGCAGGTTTTTTGGGCACACGGTCTGCCTGCGAGGGGAAAGCCCCGACTCGCACGAGCGCAGCCGCAGCCCTCGCTCGCTCGCCTTTCGCAAGCTGTTTTTTGGCAAAATGCTCTTTCGTTTGCCACATCGTTTTCTGTTCATCGGCAATGAAAATGCGAAGTTTTACACCCGGTACGGCGTGGCAAAAACCAAACTCGTTTTTGCACCTTACGCCGTTGACAACCAGCGTTTTGCAAACCAATTCCAAGCCCTGTCGCCCCGCCGGGAAGCCTTGAAAAAGGAGCTTGGATTACCCGCTGGAAAAACCATCATTTTGGCTTCCGGCAAATACATCGAAAAGAAGCGCCCGCTCGATTTGCTGCGAGCTTTCAGCCAATGCAGCAGCCGGGAGAATGCCTGTTTGGTTTTCATGGGCGAAGGCGAATTGCGCAGCGAAATGGAGCGGTTCAGTGTCGAAAACCGGCTCGAAAATGTGCGGCTCACCGGCTTCGTCAACCAATCGAAAGTGCCTGAATATTATGCAGTTGCGGACTTGTTCGTGATGTGTTCGGGCGAAGGCGAGACGTGGGGGCTTTCGACCAATGAAGCCATGAATTTTCACCTGCCGTTGTTGCTTTCCGACCTCACCGGGTCGTCCGCCGACTTGGTTTTGCCGGGTGAAAATGGCTACGTTTTTAAGAGCGGCGACGTGGGCGAGCTTGCGCAGAAATTGAATGCCTTGCTGGCGTTACCGCTTTCCCAGCAGCGGGAAATGGGGAAAGTGTCGGCACGAATAATTCAAGAATATAGCTTTGAGCAAATAATTGATAGCCTTAAAAAAATGGCTCATGTGGCGTCTGAGTGAAACATC
>CAZHLB010000062.1:0-15909 GCA_964533005.1 uncultured Saprospiraceae bacterium | reverse complement strand
GTTCCTACATCAATCAGCAATCATCAATCATCAATCAATTGCATTTGCCCTTCACCCACCGCTGCACCCCCGCATTTCTGGCAGCACATTCGTTGGAATACGTCTTCCCGTCACAGCCGCAAACAGGTTCGTAATTATCCGGGCAATCTGTCTTTTTTGGATTTGGCACGACGCATTCGCCGCACTCGCCTTCCGTCCATTTTTTCAAACCCGCTTTTTCCGCCATGCACTTGTTGCCGTAAGTTTTGCCGTCGCAGCCGCAAACAGGGCGGTATTCTTTGGTGCAAGGCGAGTTCGGGTCAATTTTGCTTTTGTCAATGCAGTCGTCGCATTTGCCTTCCGTCCAGGTGCGGACGCCTGCTTTTTCGGCGACGCAAGGATTCGAGTAGGTCTTGCCGTCGCATCCACAGACGGGGCGATACTCACGAGTGCAAGCGCCGAGACTGTCAATTTTCGACACGTCAATACAGTCGTTGCACTCGCCCTCCACCCAACGTTTCACGCCTGCCGCCGCTGCCTGGCAATCATTGCCGTAGGTGACGTTGTTGCAGCCGCAGACGGGTTTGTAAATCATCGTGCAAACCGCTTCCGGGTTGATTTTCGCAGGGTCAATGCAAGTGCCGCATTCGCCGGGACTGGATTTCAAAATGCCTGCTTTTTGAGCCATGCACGGGTTGCCGTAGGTCTTGCCATCGCAGCCGCAGACCGGGTTGTATTCTTGGGTGCAGACGCCTTGCGGGTCAATTTTTTGCGGGTCAATGCAGCCGTCGGCGGCTGGGGTTTGCCGCTCGCAGCGGTTTGCTTGGAAAAGCATCGAAAGAAGGAGCGTCGAAATGGTGAAGACGTTTTTCATGGCAGGAGTTTTTTCGTGAAAATGTCGTCCAAGATAGAATTTGCCAAGTTTGCTCACCCGGATTTCGCCTTTCCGATTTTAATCAAAGGCTTATCCAGCCACCCACCGCTCCATTTTTCCACCTGCCGGGCATGCACCGAATAAAAAATCAGGGCAATCAAAACGCCGATAATCGCCCCGGCATACACGTCCTCCCAAAAATGCTGAACGAGATAAACCCTTGAAAATCCAACCATTAGTGCCAGCAAAAAGAACCCGGCAGCGTAGCTTTTCTTGTTTGGCAACAAAAAAACCAGCAGCGAAAACAGCGCAAACGCCGACATGGTATGCCCCGACGGGAAGCTCGTCGCCCCGGTGTTCGGCTCGATACCGCTGACCAATTGCAGCCCTTCGAGCAAGTTGTTTTTTCGGAAAAACGTGTACGGGCGGTCTTCGGAAAACCATTCTTTGAGCGCATGGCTGGCGCCTAAAACGGTAAATCCAAGCACGGTAACGAGCAAAGAATAGCGCAGGCGGATGGCAAAACAAAGGATGCCCACCACGAAATAGGCGTGCTCCTCGCCCAGTTTGGTAGCGCACCTGAAAAAATGGTCGCCGAGCCAACTTCGCCGCTCGCTGAAAAAGAGAATGAGGTCGGCTTTTTCGGAGAGGAATGTGTAAAAACCGCCCGCTGCCACGAAGACCGCCAGCAGCAGAAAGTAAAACCTTTGATTTTTGAATAGAAGCTTCATTTGAAAGAGGCGGCAAAGCTAAAAAACCTGGATTCTGAGGAGTCAGGATGAACACCTTTCCGAAAGTTTGAAACTTTCGGAAAGGTGGCTTCAAACTCCATTTGGCGCTCAGGTTTTCCTTTTTTCTACCTTGCACCAAGAATTTTGAAGCGCTTTTCCGTCGCTTTTGTCCCTGAAACATCGGTGGCAAAAACATCGGAAGACAAATTTGGAAAACGGCAAAACCACATGGATATCAAGTCTCTCTTCCGCCGAAAAAGCATTCCCGCCATCCTCGAAGAGCTTCGCCAGACCGAAGCCGACCCATCGAGAAGACTCGTAAAAAGCCTCACCCTGCGTGACCTCGTCGCCTTTGGCATCGCTGCCATCATTGGCGCTGGCATTTTTTCCACCATCGGAAATGCAGCGGCGAGCGGGGGGCCTGCGGTGAGCATGCTCTTCGTTTTCACTGCCATCGCCTGCCTGTTTTCGGCGCTTTGTTATGCTGAATTTGCTTCGACCATCCCAATTGCGGGCAGCGCCTACACCTATTCCTACACGGCTTTTGGGGAGATAATCGCCTGGATAATCGGCTGGAATTTGCTCATGGAATATGCCATCGGCAACAGCACAGTGGCGTTTTCCTGGTCGGAATATTTTTCCACGCTGCTGGCGGGCTTCAACATCCATTTTGCCGAATGGCTGCAAAATGACTACTACACCACTTCACGAGCCGCCGCCGCCGTGCAGGAAGCCATCGCAACCAACGTTGACCCGGCGACGCTGCCAAACAGGGCGGCATTTTACGCCCAAGTCTGGCAGGATGCGCCAACGATTGCGGGCGTCAAATTCATCTTCGACCTGCCTGCGATGGTGGTCAATATTCTGGTGACCGCCTTGGTTTACATCGGCATCAAAGAGTCGAAAACGGGCGCAAACCTGATGGTCGCTTTGAAAATAGCGGTGGTGATTCTGGTGATTGTCGTCGGCGCATTTTACGTGAAGCCGGAAAATTGGTCGCCGTTCATGCCCAATGGAATGAGCGGCGTTTTGGGCGGTATCGCCGGGGTATTTTTTGCCTACATCGGTTTCGACGCCATCTCGACCACCGCCGAGGAGTGCAAAAATCCGCAAAGGGACTTGCCCAAAGCCACCGTCTATACCTTAATAGTATGCACCATTCTGTACATCCTGATTGCTTTCGTACTGACAGGTATGGTTTCGTACCGGGAACTTGGAGTCGCCGACCCGCTCGCTTTCGTTTTTGAAAGATTAAACCTGGATTGGATGGCAGGCATCGTTTCCGTCAGCGCCGTGATTGCCATCACGAGCGTGTTCCTGGTTTTCCAGCTTGGGCAACCGAGGATTTGGATGAGCATGGCAAGGGATGGTTTGCTGCCGAAGCCGTTTGCCAAAATTCACCCGAAGTATAGGACGCCTGCTTTTGCCACCGTCGTCACCGGCATCGTGGTCGCCCTGCCCATCCTCTTTTTGAACCAGGCGCTCGTCACCGATTTGTGCAGCATCGGCACTTTGTTCGCCTTCATGCTGGTCTCCGCCGGGATTTTGGTGATGGATAAAAACAGGAAAGACGTTCCCCGGACGGGCTTCCGGGTTCCGTATGCCAATAGCAAATTCATCGTGCCTGCGCTGTTCGTCCTGGCAATGATTTTCATGCCGCAAATGCCTGACAATCACAACTTAATGGCTGGCTTGACTGCCGAAAAAATGCCTTATCTGGTGTTTTTTCTGACCTTCGGCGTCCTGGCGGTTTATTCTTTTTTGAAAAATTGGTCGCTGATTCCGGTGCTTGGCGTACTGACGAATTTGTACCTCATCGCCGGTTTGGGGCACAACAACTGGTACAGGTTCATCATTTGGTGCGCCATCGGATTCGTGATTTATTTTGCTTACAGCTACCGGAACAGCCGGTTGAGGAAGGGTTAATTTGCCCAGTTGGAAAAAAGGGCTTTTCTGCTCAATTTTGAGAAAAATCGAAATCACATGATTGCTACAAAATCTTCGGTCAATCCTGTTTTCAAAATAAAAACTCTCGTGCCGGGCTATCTCGTGAGGGACTTGATAGACGGTTTGCCACTGTATTACAAAGGCTACCGGGAGGTTTTGGCTGGAACAAAAACTAAGGAGGAAATTATGGGATGCAGCACACTACAATCCTTTATCCTGTTGTACTTGATAAGGATACTTGACCAAAATTTGGACGAGGAATCGTTTCATATTTTCACTGGCGAATCAGGCAACCACCTTTCTCCAAAGACCAACTTCAGCCTCGACCTTGCCGTGTACGACACTGGCAGTTTGCCGGTCGAAAAGATTGACGAACACTACGCCAAAGTGCCGCCGGTGTTGGTTGTCGAAGTGGACGTAAAAATGGAGCCGGAAGAAAAAATGAGCGACGAGCAAGTCATTCGGCTAAAAACAGACAGCCTTTTGAAGTATGGCGTCCAAAAAGTGGTCTGGTTTCTTTCCAGGAAAGGTCAAGTGTTCATGGCTGAAAAAGGCAAAAAAGGAGTTTGGCGAAGCTGGCACGAACCTGTCGAATTGATGCCGGGCATTGAAGTCAACGTTGGCAGTTATTTAAAAAGGAGAGGACATCCCGCCGGGCTGAGATGACAAGTCCAGTCAGCACTTGAAGTGCTGACTGGACTGGCCGGTCGGCAAATCAAAACGAAATATGCAAATCCAGGAAGTCTCCACCAAATCGCAACTCAAGCAATTCATTCATTTCCCTTTTCAACTTTATGGCGACCATCCCTGCTGGATTCCCCCGCTCAACCGGGCGGAATTGGCGTCGCTCACGCCTGAAAAAAATCCTGCCTTCGAGCATTCAGAAGTCCAATTGTTCACTGCCTGGAAGGATGGAAAAATGGTCGGTCGCATCGCAGGCATCATCAATGAAATGGAAACGGAGCATCTCGGCGAGAAACACGCCCGCTTCGGCTGGATTGAATTCGTGGATGACCTGACAGTGAGCGGAGCCTTGCTCGGTGCGGTGGAAAATTGGGCGAAGCAGCGCCAGGCAATCTTGTTGAAGGGGCCCTACGGTTTTAACCAATTGGACAAAAACGGCACGTTGATTTACGGCTTCGACACGCTCGGAACTGCCAACACCATCTTCAATTTTGAATACTACCCTCGCCACTTTGAGCAGCACGGCTACGAAAAAGACCTGGAGTGGGTGGAGGTGGATTTGAAAATGCCCGACCACGTGCCTGAGAAGTTTGTAAAATTCACCGACCTCGCCCGCCAGCGTTACGGCATGCAGGTTTTTCAACCAAGAACAAAGGACGACGTCTCTCGCTTCGGCAAGCAAATGTTCGACCTGATGATGGAAACTTACCGGGAATTGCCGGGCTTCGTGCCCATCTCAAAAAAACAGCGGATAGCTTACACCGAGCGATATTTGCGTCTGCTAAAACTTGATTACGTGGCAATTACGCTGGATGAAGCAGGCGAGGCTATTGGTTTCGGCGTCGCCATGCCTTCGCTGTCAAAAGCTTTGCAAAAGGCAAGTGGCAAGCTGTTTCCATTCGGCTTTTTGCACTTAAAAGCTGCCCTTCGGAAAAATGACACGGCAAATTTGTCGCTGATTGGCGTGAAGGAGGAGTGGCGGAAAAGGGGAGCGCACGGGGTTGTTTTCGCCAATATCGGGCAAGCATTTGTGCGGGAAGGCGTCAGTCGGGTGCAAATCAATCCGATGCTGGAATTCAATATCCACGTGCTGGGGCTTTGGAAAGAGTTTGAGCATGAGATTTACAAGCGGCGGCGGACATTTAAAAAGGCGCTTTAGCAACCTTCGGAGAGAGGTGGGTTTGAGAGAGAAATTTTGAAGAATTTCTCTCTCTCCATGTCTATCGGAGCCAATAATTGGCGATGAAAAACAGCACCAGAAATATCCAAAGCCCGTCCAGGAAGTGCCAGTAAATGGAAAGCAGGCGCAATTTCAGCCGCTTGTCGGGGTCGGAAAAATAGACGAGGACGGTGACCGGCTCTTTCATTTGCCGTTTCGCCGCCCGCAAAAACAGGAACAAAAACGGCAACCCGGCAATCACGTGCGCAAAATGCAGACCTGAAAGTAGGTACAAAATAGCGGCAGAATTGTCGGAGTCGAGAAAAACATTTTGCCGAAAAAGCAGCCACCACGCCGCCGTTTGCATCACCAGAAAAACCAGCGTCAACCGGATTGTCCAGCGCAAGGAATTTTGATAGGATTCGGTGTCGTCGGACAAGTAGAATTTTTTCGCCCGCAGCATCAGCCAGCTTGTTGCCAGTAAAATCAAGGTGTTCAAAGCGAAAAGCCAGGGCAGCTTGATGTTCCCGGCGCCATGTTCCACCCGCAGATAAACGAAGGAAACGGACAGTGCCACGAACAAGAGGGTGACGGCAAACAGCAACAGCACGAGCATCACATTCCAGGGATGAAAAGCAAAATTGTCGTACTCGCCAGGGGGATTCGAATGGGAGGATTTTTCCATGCCGTGAAATAAAAAGTAAAAAGGCAAAAGCAAAAACGGACGCTTCAACATCTTTGCAACCACTTGAATTTTAGTGCTTTGCCGCCGACTTTTTACTTTTTACTTTAACCTTTTTACTTCCAATGAGAAGCTGCCGAAACTGCAAAAAATTTATACCTGACGATGCCCGCTTCTGCCCTTACTGCGGCAAACCTCAAATCGAGGAAAAGCTGGTTTGTCCCGCCTGTGGCGAGGAAAATGACCTCGATACAGGCGTCTGCACCCGGTGCGGCTTTCTGTTTTTTGTCGAGAAAAAAGAAAAACAAAGAGCGCAGGCAGAGGAGCTTTTCGACACCACTTTCGAGCTAAAATTAGAGCAAGAAATCGCCGACAAATTCAGCCTCGCCTTTGAAAAACGCTTGCAGGAAGAGCATAACCCCAGCCGCCGGGACGATTACATTGACCGATTTTACAAGACCGATTTCCGCTCCAACGTGGACTTCCGCATCCAGCAACTCGCCGAAGACGTTCGCCGCATCCAAGACCATAGCCCACATCCGAAAAAGGAAAAAGCTGCACTGCTGGCAAAGGCTTTCGACGGCTTGATTGATTATTTTATAATTCAGTATTGCGCCGACCTGAACGAGACTAAGTTTCCCGAAGCCATTTTGAAGTACCAGGGCATTCCCACCGATAAAATCAACCTGGGTCAATTGGTCGCCGACTACCTCAATTTTGCAAATGAAGACGAGACGGTTTACACCGATTTCGTGGTCATGCCTGCGCAAAAATTGCGGAACGCCGCCCAATCCTTTCTTTTCCCGAAAAAAGGCGAGACCATTTTTTTCATCTGCGACCTGTCGGTGATTGGCAATTGTAAGGAAGGCTTCGCCATGACCAGCGAGTGCATTTATTGGAAAGCGCCCATGGAGCCACCGCAACGGGTTTACTACAAAAACCTGGAAAGTATCGTCCGGCAGGAAGATTGGATAAATATCAATGGCATCACTTTTATCGCAGGCAAATCGTTGAGCCTGAAATTGTTGCGCCTGCTGAAAAAGCTAAAGGAACTCTTTGGCAAGTAGCATTCCGGCAAAATTTTGCCTTTCCTGCCGTCTCCTTTTTACTTTTCTCTTTTTACTTTTTACTTATTCAGCGGCTTAGGCATGGCTGAAATAAATATTGATTCGCTTGGGCTTGCGCAAGCCCGCCTTGCTTGCCCCCCAGCACTTTTGAAGCTACTTTTGCCGCCTACAAATGCTCCCCGCAAGAATTTTCCCCCCTCGTTTTTATCTACCAACACTTACTTAAATACTGAGAAAATGTTAGCTCTTTGCCTGTTTGTCGTCCTGGCGGCGCTGTTCATCACCGTTGCCAACAGCCAGAACAGTCATTCCCACACACAAATCGGGGGTCAAGTTCTGCAACACTTTTCCAAGTTTTCGGCTGATAAATTCCTGGCGCAAACACCCTCCTCGCAGGAAGCAGTCGAACAAGTTTAAACCGGTTTTCACCTCCCTTTCAACCACAAGATTCTTTTCCTGAAACAATGCCGGGAGCCGGGCTTCCGGCTCTTGGCGTGGGCAAAAATTCATGGAGGCGAGGCTAAACCTTTTGTCAACCCATGCAGTTCTTTGCTTGCTCGATTTGAAAAACGTTTCAAATCACCAGTAAATCGGGGGCGTACTGGAATCGACAGGATTGATTATCGGTAAGCAAGCATGCCGGAGCAAGGATGGTCACTCCGTAAAAAATGACATTCAAAATCAATCGGCAACTATAAGTATGCCATGGCTGCCTAATTCAGTGAATTAGAAAGCCTTTGTGCTTGACGCTTGACTCCTGATACACAGCGTTTTGCGCATCGACCATCCGCAGGATAGTTTCGTAATTTACCTCGGTTGCGAAGCGAAATTCAGAGGTTGCTGTAGAAGTACCGGTTCGTTTTCTGTCCGACCTTCTGCTTAAGACTCCATCAGAAAACTAAGCATGTAGAAAACTTGCTGGGGCTTTCACTGGACGCGGGTTCAACTCCCGTCGCCTCCACAAATCAAAGAAAAAGCCGCATCGGAGAAGTCCGGTGCGGCTTTGCTTTTGAGTTGATATTAACCTTCCTGTTTCCTTCCAAAATCCTGCACTCCCAAACCCAAACTTTGCCCAAGAAATTTGTTTCTACCCAGTAGTTTTGCAGCAACATGATTCACCGCCTTTTTGCATATCACCTCGCCGCACTGGTTCTGCTGACAAACGTCGGCGTACCTGTTTTCACCCACGTCTGTCATGGGCTAGGCAAGGCGTGGTCGTCGGTGCTGCTGCCAGCCCGCTCGTGTTGCAGCAAGAAAAAAGAAGCGAAGGCTGCCATGCCATGCCATGAAAAAGCGCAGAAAAATTGCGGGCAAGGTTTTCAATCCAAGCCCTGCTGCGAGAATCGTTTGGCAGTGCTGAAAATGAAGTCCGATTTTTTGAACCCGCTTCCGGTTTCCACCTTCAAGGTGCTGCATCAGGACTTTGTTGCCATAGCTCCAACCCTTACGGCGATTGGTCTTTCAGCGTTTTCCACCTGCTTTATTTCCTTCCAGCCTCATGCGCCGCCCGTGCAGTTGCATGGGCGTAGCCTGCTCATTTTCGTGCAACTTTTTCTTTGTTAGCATTCCTCTCCCCGACGACGGGCTTCGGCTGCCGGAGGCGTTTTGCCTTTGGCTAATCCGCTTTTCATTTTCCTGCCGAGCCTTTCGTTTCGCTTGCTTTGATTGCCCAGCTTTTAGATTCCGGGCGCATTCTTCGTCATTTTTCAATTAAAAATTTTCCACCATGAAAAAGCTAATTCTAATCGGCATCGTCGCCGTGCTTTTCTGTTTCGCTGCCTGCCGGGAAAATCATTCCGGGCATCAGCATCACCAAGATTCCAAAGACACCACGCACCAGCACATGGAAGGCGAGCAAGCCTCAATCCTCTATCAATGCCCGATGAAGTGCGAGGGCGACAAGACCTACGACAAGCCGGGCAGCTGCCCGATTTGCAAAATGGACTTGAAAGAGGTCGAATAATCGTAGCCGCCAAACTCGTTTGGCTGGTTCTTTTCAGCCAGCCAAACAAGTTTGGCGGCTACTAAAATCTTCATCAATGAACAGGCGTAAATTTCTTCTTCAATCAGGTACAGGCGCTTTCACTGCTTTTGCAGGCGGAAGTGTGCTGCCATTTTTTTCTGCCTGCAACAAAGACGACAACGGCATGATGAACACAGGCGAAGCGCCAAAAGTGATTGAAAGCGCTTTCGAAACAGCCTTGCTAAAGCCGCCAACCGCTGGTGGAAACCTAACCATCAAAGCCCAACCCGTCAGCGCCGTGCTGCGAAAAGGCAAAACCACTTCGGCGCTCGGCTATCATGCCAACGGCATTTTGGGTCAAACCATCGAGGTTGTCAACGGTGACGTGCTTTCCGTGAATTTTGAAAATGGGCTTTCCGAGCCGAGCAATATTCACTGGCATGGACTGCTGGCGCCTGCCGAAATGGACGGGCATCCTGCGGACATGGTTGAACCGGGTGCAAGTTTTACCTACGCCTTCCCGGTCACCAACCGCGCAGGCATGTATTGGTATCATCCGCACCCGGATTTTTTAACGGCGAAGCAGGCATACCTGGGGCTTGCCGGTCTGTTCAAAGTCACCGATGCCGAGGAACAGGCACTTGGCTTGCCGTCGGGCGATTTTGAAATCCCGCTCGTCATTCAGGATAAGTTGTTGAAAAACAATGGCAAACTGAACTACGAACCTTCCGACACGGACTTGATGAATGGCTTGCACGGCGACTACGTGCTGGTCAATGGCGTCCACGCTCCCTTCCAAAATGTGGCAACCCGAACTTACCGCCTGCGCATCCTCAACGGCTCCAACGCTCGCATTTACAACCTCGCCCTGAGCAACGGCGCTGCATTTTCCGTGATTGGCACGGACGGCGGCTTGCTGGCTGCGCCAATTTTGGCAAGCGAAATCATGCTCTCGCCAGGCGAGCGAGTGGACGTGCTGATGAACTTCGGCGGGCTGGCAGTCGGGATGGAAGTTTTTTTGGAAAGCAAAACCTTTTCCGGCAGCGAATACCAAGGCAAGCAGGCTTTCAACATCTTGAAATTTAAGGTGACGGAAAGCCAGGGCGACCCGTTTGCCACACCTACCACGCTTTCCAGCTATCAACCCATTCCCGAAAGTCAGTCCACAAAAACCCGCTCCTTCGACATCAGCAACGGCGGCGGTCACGGCGGTCACGGCGGTGGCAGCATGGCAATGCACAACATCAATGGCAAGAGCTACGATGAAACTCGCATTGACGCCAACATCCTCGCCGGAACGACCGAAATCTGGACTTTCGACAACACCGAAGGCGTTGACCCGCATCCGATGCACTTGCACGGCGCACTGTTCCAGGTGCTCGACCGGACAGGCGGCAGAGGACAGGTTTTTCCCCATGAAAAAGGCTGGAAAGACACGGTGCTGGTGATGCCGGGCGAAGTGGTCAGGATTATCACGCCCTTCGGTCAAAACAAGGGGGTCTATGTTTTTCATTGCCACAACCTGGAGCATGAAGACACCGGGATGATGTTGCAGATGAAAATTGTATAGCAAGTAAAACCCGTCCAATGAAATCAATCGCACATGGCTAATCATTCGAATCATCATCACCATCACCACGCCGACCAGGCGCCGGTTCCCCAAAAAAAGGATGGCGAGCACGAGCACCACGAAATGGAAGGCAGCAAGCCCGAACACGGACACGGCGTTCACGACCATTCCGCCATGATTGGCGATTTCCTTCGCCGTTTTTGGGTCAGCCTGGCGCTGACCGTGCCGGTGGTTTTTATCTCGCCGATGTTCCAACATGCGGTAGGGTATGAGTTCGATTTTCCCGGCAGGGATTGGGTCTCGTTTGCCCTCGCAACCGTCATTTTCATTTACGGCGGGAAGCCTTTCCTGACGGGGCTTTGGGACGAACTTCGCCGCCGCTCGCCGGGCATGATGACGCTCATCGGCGTCGCCATTTCCGTCGCTTATTTGTACAGCACGGCAGTCGTTTTCGGGTTGGTGGAGGGCATGGATTTTTACTGGGAGCTTGCCACCCTCATCGTCATCATGCTGCTGGGGCATTGGTTGGAAATGAAAAGCGTTGCCGGAGCCTCGAAGGCGCTGGAAATGATTGTAAAAATGCTACCTGCCGAAGCGCACATGTATCACGGTGATATGCTCCACGACATGCGGGTGGACGAGCTAAAAATCGGTGACCTCGTGCTGGTGAAGCCCGGCGAAAAAGTGCCTGTGGATGGCACGGTGACGGAAGGTGAAAGCCACGTGGACGAAAGCATGTTGACCGGCGAAAGCGTGCCGGTGCAAAAATCGCCTGGCTCGAAAATCATCGCCGGAAGTATCAACGGCGAAGGCAGGCTGAAAGCTAAGGTGGAAAAAACCGGCAAGGAAAGTTACCTGAACAAAGTCATCGCCCTGGTGCAAGAGGCGCAAGCCGCCAAGTCGAAAACGCAATTGTTAGCCGACCGTGCCGCTCGCTGGCTCACTTTTATTTCAATCGGCGTAGGCGCTGCGACGCTGCTGGTTTGGCTGGCGCAGGGCAAAGGTTTGGCATTCGCCCTCGAACGAATGGTGACGGTGATGGTCACGTCCTGTCCTCATGCGCTCGGCGTGGCAATTCCGCTGGTGGTTGCCATTTCGACTGCGATGAGCGCCCGGCGAGGCTTGCTTATCCGTAATCGCACCGCCTTTGAAAACTCCCGGAAAATCACGGCAATGGTCTTTGACAAAACCGGGACGTTGACGGAAGGAAAGTTCGGCGTGTCGAGGGTCGTGCCGCTGGACGGGGCGCTTTCGGAAGACGACCTACTGGCGCTCGCCGCCGCCCTCGAACAGCATAGCGAGCACCCAATCGCCAAAGGCATCGTCCGGGCGGCGAATGAAAAAAAGCTGACGTTGCCTGCGGTTTCCAACTTTTCCTCGCTCACCGGGAAGGGCATTCAGGGCACTGTTTCCGGCAAAAAAATCAACGTGGTCAGCCCCGGTTTCTTGGCTGAAATGAATATTGCCTTGCCAGAAAACGCTGCAGGAAATGAAGCGGAAACGGTGGTGTTCGTGCTTCGGGACGACAAGCTGGCAGGCTTTGTCGCCCTCGCCGACCAAGTGCGACCGGACGCCAAAGCAGCCGTCGAAAATCTGAAAAAGCAAGGCATTAAAGTCTTCATGGCGACGGGCGACAACGAGCGGGTGGGCAAAGCGGTGGCGGAAGCATTGGGCTTGGACGGCTACTTCGCCGAAGTGCTGCCGCACGAAAAAGTGAACATTGTGAAAGACCTGCAAGCCAAAGGCGAGTTCGTCGCCATGACCGGCGATGGGGTGAACGACGCACCGGCTTTGGCGCAAGCAGACGTAGGTATAGCCGTCGGCAGCGGCACCGACGTTGCTGCCGAAACCGCCGACATCATCCTGACGGAAAGCCGCCCTTCCGACGTGCTGGGGCTGGTGAATTTTGGCAAAGCCACCTATCGGAAAATGCAGCAAAACCTGTTTTGGGCGACGGGTTACAACGTGGTGGCTATTCCGTTGGCAGCGGGCATTTTATACCCGACTTTTACCCTTAGCCCGGCGCTGGGGGCGGTGCTGATGTCTGCCAGCACGGTGGTGGTGGCGGTGAATGCGCAGTTGCTGCGGGGAAAACTTGAGTGACTAAGAAAGCTTGCTCTGAACTTCTATCAAATTGTAATCAACTCCGAAATGTTTGTTTGGCTGGTTACCAACGAGTCAAGCAGGCTTACGGAACACCATTTTCAAAGTTATGAAGTCCACATTCAACATACTGATTTTCAGCGCCTTTGCCGCTGTCCTGTCGGGCGTCTTCGCCCAGACGCCGGTGCCAATTCCTCCCACGCTTTCGGGCAGCCAAATTGACCTGACTGTACAAACCGGCACGACCGAAATCTTTCCCGGTTTTGCCACCAACACCATCGGTTACAACGGCAACATGCTCGGTTCGACCATTTTGCTGGAAGCCGGGCAACAGGTGAAGTTCAACGTCCATAACACCCTCGACGACACGACGACGGTGCATTGGCACGGCTTGAACGTCTCGCCCGCCAACGACGGCAGCCCCCACGTGGTGATTTTGCCAGGAGAAACCTGGTCGCCCGCATTTCCAGTGCTGGACAAGGCGGGAACCTACTGGTATCACCCGCACCCACACGGCGAAACTATGAACCAGGTGTTGCTCGGAGCGGCAGGTTTCATCTTCGTGCGGGATGCGGAAGAAGCCGCTCTCGACCTGCCCCGCACCTACGGCGTGGACGACGTGCCGCTGGTTTTCCAGTTCAAAACCTTCGACGCACAAAAGCAAATCGTGCTGGAGGATGAAGCGGACAATGCCTTCCTGGTCAACGGCGTGGTGGACGGCGTCCTGGAAAGCCCGGCGCAAGTGGTGCGCTACCGCCTGCTCAACGGCTCCAGCCACCGCTACTTCAAATTCGGTTTTGCGGACAACAGGCAGTTTCACCAAATCGCCTCCGACGCTGGGTTGCTCGATGCGCCGGTCGCCCTGACCCGGCTCGAGATCGCTCCCGGCGAGCGGGCTGAAATCCTGGTGGACTTGAGCGGCGAGCAAGGCAACACGCTGACACTCAAATCTTTCGGCTCAGAATTGCCAACCGGCTACCCCGGCGGCGCCATGATGATGGGCGGCACGATGAGCGCCCTCGACGACACGGATTTCAAGGTCTTGGAAATCCAGGTGACGCCTGCCACCGCCAACCCCGTGACCAACATCCCGACGGTGCTGACCACCAACACGCCCTGGTTGCCAAGCGGCGCAGCTACCCGCTCCCTGCTTTTCACCGCACAGCCGATGATGAGCATGACCAACTTTTTTATCAACGGCAAAAAGTTCGACATGGAAGAGGTGGATTTCACGACCCAGCAAGAAAGCGTGGAGGTTTGGAACATCACCAACCAAACCATGATGGCGCACCCGTTCCACCTGCACGGCAACCATTTTTACGTGCTGGAAGTGAACGGCGCAACCCCGCCAGCAAACCTGCGGGGTCGCAAAGACGTGGTCACCGTGCCGCCGATGAATGGCAGCGTGAAACTTATCACGAAGTATCAAAACTATGGCGATCCGGTGCTGCCCTACATGTTCCACTGCCACATTTTGAGCCACGAAGACGCCGGCGGCATGATGCGGCAATTCATCGTGAACCCGGCGGCGAGCGGTACGGAGGATTTGGAACAAGTGAAAGGCTTCACCATTTCGCCGAACCCCGTGACGGTGGGCGATTTATTGAAAATAAACCTGTCGCTCCCGGCTGCCGGGGCGCTCGAATTCACCCTGACAGACGCTTCCGGTCACACGGTGCGCCGTTTTGATTTGGGTGAAAAAACGCCGGGTAATCAGGACATTTTGCTGGAAACGAAAGGCATGGCGGCAGGGACGTACTTCCTGGCTGCCTGGCTGGATGGCAAGCAAGTAGGGTCTGGGAAGGCCATTGTGGAGTAATGAACCGTTTAAATCATGGTGATTTTGAAAATCACCATGATTTAGATGCCTGGCGACTACCGCGTATTTTGCAGTTACAGCTCGGTGAAATGCCCGCCGGTTCAACTTGAAAAAAACTGATGCGTATGACCAACTCTCATTTTCACTACCTCATCCGCCGCCTGCACCGCTGGCTCGGCGTCCTCATCGGCGTCCAATTTTTGGCTTGGACGCTCGGTGGCTTGTACTTCTCCTGGAGCGACATGGATGAGGTGCATGGCGACTATGAAAAATCGCCGTCGGCATTGCTTTCGGCAAGCGCCGCCTACGTTTCGCCTGCCATTTTGCTGGACAGTCTGCGCCGCCGGGAAGCGGTGGACAGCCTTGCCGACCTGCGACTCGTCAGCATCCTCGGTCGCCCGCACTGGCAAGCGACGTATTTTCCGAAGGGACACGAAAGGCATCACAAAAAAGTGCGGCTGGCAGATGCGCTGTCGGGTGTTTTGCGACCACCGTTGACGGAGGAAGAAGCCGTCGCTGTCGCCCGAAATGGCTACGCCGGAACTGGCGAAATGCAAACGGTCGAGCGCCTCACCGAGACGAACAACCACCACGAATACCGGGAGCAACCGCTGCCCGCCTACGCCATCTCCTTCGACGACGAGCGCCGCTCGACGGTCTATGTCGCCACCGAACTGGGCACGGTGCAAAAAATCCGCAATCGCCCCTGGCGGCAATTCGACTTCCTTTGGATGCTGCATACGATGGATTATTCGAACCGGGACAATATCTCGAACTGGCTGCTGCGGGCTTTTTCGATTTTCGGATTGGCGACGGTGGCGAGTGGGTTCACGCTGTTTTTTGTGAGCCGAAAAAGAAAAACGCATGGTTGAAAAACTCGTCCAAATCTCCCTTCGCAACCGCTTGTTCGTGCTGATGGCAGCGGCAGGCTTGTTCATCTGGGGCATCATTTCGGTGCGCAACAACCCGATAGACGCCATTCCCGACCTGTCGGAAAACCAGGTCATCGTCTTCACCGAATGGATGGGGCGCAGCCCGCAACTCATTGAAGACCAGGTGACTTACCCGCTGGTGTCGAACCTGCAAGGCATTCCGAAAGTGAAAAATATCCGGGGCGCTTCGATGTTCGGGATGAGCTTCGTCTATGTCATTTTCGAGGACAAAGCCGACATCTATTGGGCGAGAACGAGGGTGCTGGAACGCCTCAATTTCGCCCAACGCCTGCTGCCGGAAGGCGCTGTTCCAACCCTGGGACCCGACGGAACCGGCGTCGGGCACATCTTCTGGTATCACCTCGAAGCGCCGGGCATGGACTTGGGCGAGCAGCGGGC
>CAZHLB010000061.1:5648-15930 GCA_964533005.1 uncultured Saprospiraceae bacterium | reverse complement strand
GTTCGTGACGGTCACGGTGTAGGTACCAGGAAGCATTGCCGGGGGATATTGCATGGAGGATTGAAAATTGCCGGGTCCGTTCCATGTAAAAACAGCATTGGGTATTGGTGTCATGCAAGCGATGGCATCTATCCATATACAACCAAGATAACCGTTTTGAGTGGAAATAGAAGGGAATGAGTCCATCGTAATTGTAACAGAAGCAAAACCAGTACAATTATTTGCGTCGCGGACGGTAACTATATGAGTTCCTATTAATAAATTGTCAAATACAGCCTGTTGTTGAAAGCTCTGACCGTCGAGGCTATACTGAAAGGGTTCCGTTCCTCCATTTGCTGCAACTGTAACTGTGGAACAAGATACAAATGTAGTCACTATAATGGGCTGAGGCTGGTCAATGGTGAAGGATTGTGTGAAAATCGCTCCAGAAAAGTCTTTCACGGAAAAATTATGTATTCCTGCGGGTAAATTAAAAAAGAAACCGGATGACTGAAAATTTCCGTTGTCAAATTTATATTGGTAGGGAGAAAACCCTCCTGTGGCAATTATTGAAACATCTGCATTTTGTCCTCCAAAACATTTAACCGGCATGACAACGGTTGCAATTGCTGACAAGGCGGCAATATTTACTGTTGCAGTAGTAGTAGCAATGCAACCATTTCCGTCCTTTACATAAACCGTATAAGTGCCGTTCGTTAATCCCGTAAAGGAATTGCCTCCGTAATAATTTATTCCATTGAGACTGTACTTTAATACGCCAGAACCACCGGAGGCTGTAATTGTAATAATGTTGGAGGATACATTTGCAGTTATGAAAAGCGGAGGCGGATCCGCCAATATTATGGTGTCGGAATTGACTTCCGATCCGTAAACATCCTTTATTTTTACCACATAATTTCCAGTTGTAAGCCCTGTAAACGTTCCCGTTGCTTGTGGAGTGCCGCCATTGAGTGTATAGCTTAATGGAAATTCGCCACCACACGTAGTTAAATTAATTTGCCCATTGGCATCGCCTGTACAAAGAATACCAAGTGTTTCAATTTCTGATATCAATATATTAGTATGTGGTGCTGCAATGTTTACCAAACCTGTTTTCAACAGCAATCCCCGGTCACCAACTAACCAGCCTGTATTCGAGGAAGTTACCCAAATGCCATTCAAGTCAATGAAAGTCGGAACATATTTCCAAATCCAAGTGTCACCACCGTCAGTCGTTTGATAAAAATGTCCATAAGAATGAGAAACGTAGCCAGTATTGAAATTTGTAAAATGGATGTCTGTATAACCATTATAATTCTGAAGAGTTGTCCAAGTTTCGCCAGCATCAATTGTTCGCAAAAGATTAGAATAAGATATTGCAAAACCCCTCATAGGGCTTACGAATGTCACACGTTCTATCTCAGTTGGCGCGACGGATTTGACGAGCCAATTATCAAATCCATTAGAAGTTTTTACTACAACGCCACCACCTGAAAACGTACTATGTCCAACTGCAAACCCCGTTTCAGGGCTTGTAAACCAAACATCTTCATACATAAGTGTGTTGCCTGTCTGCTTGGGTACCCAAGTTTGCCCGCCATCTTCTGTTTTTACTGTATAACCGTAATCTCCAACAGCATAGCCTATAGTTTCATTAAAAAAGAAAGCTGCGGTAAGTGAATATGGCGGTTGCAAGACTACCTGCCAATTTAATCCTTCATCTGTAGTTTTATACATCTTGCCCGATCCAATAGCAAATCCTTTAGTCGAGGTTGTAAAGTCAATATCATCCAATCCATTGCCAACCACTATGGAATCCCAGGTAATCCCACCATTTGTAGTGCGATAGAGGAATTTGGTATCAGTGATAATAAATCCGAGATTATCGTTTACGAAATAAGGTCGTTTGAGATCTGAACGAGTAAACGCATTGTCTAATCTTGTCCATGTCAATCCTCCGTCAATTGTGATGGCAAAACTACCTTTTGTTCCGGCTGCATAGCCTGTTTGAGTATTCAAGAAGAAAATCCGTGACGCGCTTTCTAATCCGGGGGACTGTAAGGTATCCCAGGAAACCCCGCCATTGGTAGTTCGTAAAAGACAGGTATTGCTAATATAATTTTTCACAGGACTTCCAATAAAACCTATCTGTTCAGTAATCATAAACACTGATTGCAAGTCACTAATCACCGATGAGGGTGGTGAATATAGAGTCCATGACAACCCTCTGTCAATCGAGCGAACTATTGCTCCATCTTTACCAACTGCTACACAGGTATTGGGATAAACAAAATGAATTGATTGCAGATCTTGGGTAGTTTTTGAATCTTTTTGCTGCCATGAATTGCCCCCGTCATTCGTATAAAGTATAGTGCCAGATTCACCTATAATGACGCCTTCCATTGAGTTAAAAAAAATCACATCTTTTAGTCCTTTGTTAATATTAATTTCAATTGGCGTCCAGGTCAAACCACCATCATTTGTGTGGGCAATTTTTGCATTATTGACAAAATCTCCTACCAGAAAACCATTATTTACATCCGTAAACCAGATTGCTTCAAATGGACCAATACAGAATTGGTCTTCATATATTGCTGACCAAGACACCCCATTATCTATGGATTTTAAAATAGAGGTGCCGCCATAAGGCAAACCGAGCTGATTGATATTGCAAACAGCATAACCAACTTCCGAAGTAGGAAAATGAATATCTGAAATGATACTTCGCCTCGGTGCAAGAAATGATTGCCAACTTTGTCCATTATCAGTAGACCGAAGTAGAGTGCTGCCGCCGCCAACTATAATGGTCTGAGTACCCGCCATGGTCAGTGCCGTAAAATAATCACTTGTAGGCAAAGAATTTTGTTGAATCCATTGTTGGGCAGTAATCGTACTGGATAGTAACAATATTATAATTGTTCCAAAAAGCCTTTCGCAAAAAAGAACGCATACAACGAGAATCTTTTTCATGATAAAAAATATTTGATTAAGATTATAAGAACACCATGACATATTATTGGCCTGCTTTGATTCACTTCATCCACTCCGCTGCCACAATTCCAAAGTTTGTGCGCAACAGCACCCAATAACACCCCGCCGCCAAACCCTCCGGCAGCACCATTTCTTCCCTCGCGCTTCCGCCCGCCCGCTTGTCTTGCGCCAGCACGGCAAGTTCTTTCCCCATAAAATCGAAAAGCGAAACCTTTATTTCCGAAGCTCCTGGCAGTTCGTATTCGAGAAAAATGTGAGAAGAAGCAGGATTGGGGAAAACACTAAGCGCCAATGCTGCCGCGCCAGCGATGTCGCTGGCATCCGACGTCGCTCCAAATTCATAAGCCCCCAGGTCCACCCTTGCTACGGCGATATTCGTAGCATTGAAAATTCGCTGGTTGCCGTCTAAATCGCTGAGGAGCGAGGGCGGCACAGCCGAATTGTCTCCGACATCGATGGCAGGCGAGCCGGGCGACAGGCGAAGGTTGTTGTTGCCAACGTCCTCGAACAGAGGATTTTGGTTGAGCAGGACGCTGCTTTCACACACGGCACCCGGCGGGCAATCGGTTTCTTCAAGGAGCGTGTAACGAAGCACCGGCGCTGCGGCATCGTTGAAAATGCTGCTGCCCGCTCCGTCGTTGCCCCAAAGGATGCAGTTGGTCAGGAGCGGATTGGCGGTGCCGGAGGCAAGTTCATTGAAATTGAAAATTACCAAACCCCGCTCGGCAGTGTTTTCGGCAAAACTGCAATTGGTCAGCTTGGGACTTGCATCGCTGAAAGCAGCATGGTTAAAAATAGCCCCGCCGTCGCTGCCCGCCGAGTTGCCAAAGAAAGTGCAGTTGAACAAAACAGGGCTGGCAGTAGCTGTCTGGTTGAAGCTGATGTTGAACATCGCCCCGCCTTCTTCGCTCGCCGAGTTGGCGGTGAAGGAGCAATTGGTGAAGCCTGGATTGGAAACGCTCCAAAAGGAAAGCGTGTAAACCGCTCCACCCTGCTTTGCAGAATTATTGTAAAAGTGGCAATTCATCCCAACTGGTGCGGCGCTGCCTTCGTGGGCGAAATTGAAAATCGCACCACCGCCTTCGCTTGCCTCATTACCAGAAAAAATGCAATTAAACAAGGCAGGATTGACAGCGCCTAAGTAGCCATAATTTGCCAGCGCTCCGCCGTATATGGCGTAATTTCCACTGAAAACAAGGTTGGCGAGAATAGGAGCAAAAACGCCCGCAGCTTCCGAGCCGTCCACGTACATGCCGCCGCCTTCACTGAACGGATGTTGATTGTAATCCGCCTTTCCCGCCGTGATGAAGAAACCATCGAGGCGCATGGCATCGCTCACGTGGTCGAGCCAAAGGACGTGGTGGGCATTGTTTCCAACCAGGTCGGCGGTCGTTTCGGCGATGTTGTTGCCGTCAACGTTGGCGTCGTTGCCATCGAGGTCGCCGCTTAGGATGGTCTTATTGTTTTCCCAGTCTCGTTGCGACAGGGCGGTCTCATTGCCAAAGAAGCCGCCGTAGAGTTGGATGTCCTGCGCAATGAAGAAGGTTTTGAACTGTGCGCTGAAAAATTCGTGGGTTTTCGTGGGCTTGTACGCACCTTTTGCCACCCAAATGGCGTCGCCGGGGTGAGCGGCTTCGAGAGCAGCCTGGAGGTTTGGGAAGGCGTCTTGCCAGGTTAAGCCGGTTTGCGAGCCGTTGGCATTTTGGCTGACTTTCCAGGTGGTTTGCGAGAAAGCAGCGGGCGCAAACACCAGGGCGGCGACGAGCGCCGAAATTTGTAGCAATCGAAAGGAGGAAGAATGTCTTTTCATTTGAATTTCGTTTGCCGGAAGAATATCTATAGAGTTGCTTTTGCAAAATCTGTTTGCGCGGTTAGCCAGTAGTTGCCAACAGGCAAGCGTGTTGGAAATTTTACTTACCTACCTGTCCGTTTTCAAGCTCGCCATTTCCTTTTTTGGCTCATGTGGCAGCTGAGTCAACCCGTCCCCCCAAACTAATTTTGGGGGGTGTAAAACTCACCCCCAAACTGTAGTTGGGCGGCACGGTTTCACTCATACACCACATGAGCCAAAGGTCATAGGTGTTGAAAGCCGAAAGCTCACGGGCAGCAAGCTCCGTCCCCCGCCAGCGCCTTGCAAGGCGACCAAAACCAGCCTTGCGGGTCCCAGCATCTGCCATAACTCAATTCTTTGACGAGTTTTTTGGCGGCTTGGAGGTCGCCTGAGCGGGCTTTGTGTTTGGTGGCGTCTATGCCGACCAGGAATTCGGCGGCTTTTCCCTTGACAAAGGCTGCCGTCGCCACGTCGTTGAGTGCCCAATTAGCAAAAATGGCTTTCTTGTCCGCTTCGGAAACTGCGCCTACGGGCGGGCATTTTTTCAGGGCTGCTTGTTGCGCTTTCGCTTGCGCTTCAAACTGCGTGATGCAGATGTTGCAAGCCTGGACGGCTGCTTCGAAAGAAGCGGTCGCTGCTTTGTTGTTGCTCGACGAGCGAGCGGACACACCTGCGTTGTAGCTTTTCCAGGCATCCTGAAGGCACTGGACTTGTGCGCTTATTTGCACTGCTGCCAATAGCAAACAGGCAACCGCAAGCGCTGCAGCTCGGAAATTCAGTTTGACTTTCATTGCGTAATTATTTTAGAGGATGAAGTTTGACGTATGACTGTTTTGGAGGCGCTTCTCGGCGCTGTTCCCGGAAGCGATTCAAGTCCCTGGCTGACTTTGTTTTCCTGATAATCCACAATGGACTGGTGGTCGGAGCTGCTTTCTTCGACCAAAAAAGCCCAAATCTCGAAGGACTTTCCTTCATCGGCAAAGGAGCCTACCGGCACATTTTCCACCCGCCAGGTACCTGCCCGCTTGCTGCCTTTTTTTGTCGCCTTGGGCGCATCCAGGTAAAAAGTGCCCGTCTGCTTGTCTTCGACGGCTACCCAGATATCGTGTTTGGGCGGCAAGTTGTGGTAGCAACCCTCCACTGAAATCACTTGTGGCACTTCCGACCGGGCGGCTGGCTTACATAGTTTAAAAACTTCCCTCGTCCAAAACCAGGTGAGCACCAAGCCCAGAATGCTCAACAGCAAAAACACCGGCGACATTTGTTTGAACCATTTGGGATAGCCTGGCGCATCTCTCAGCCTTACCCGAAAACTCAGCACAGCCGTGACGCTTATCAGAAAAGTGATGGTCGCTTCGAAACTGAACCAATCCACCACCGCCCATGCCAGCGAAACCACAGCAATCAGGACGGAAAGGCACAAACCTGCTTTATCAATTCGGACAGACTGCATGGCGTTGAATTTTTAAAGTGATGGATGATACTTGACTATGCTTTCAAATGCGGGCATGTCAACAAACAGGCGCACTTTTTTACCCTGGCTGAAAATGCTCACTCCACCAGCACTACTCGACCCAGCGCCAGCACTTGCCCGGCTTGCGTTTTCAACTGAAGGAAATACATGCCGCCAGCCCAGTATTCCCGCTCCACTCGCAGCCGCTCGCCCCCCTTCGTTGCCAGCCTTCGCAATACCCTGCCCGCCACCTCGCTAATCAGCAACTCGCCCGGCGGCATGACTGCCGGGATTTCTACCTCGAAATATGCCGTCGCAGGGTTGGGAAAAAGGAGAAGCCGTTGGGGTTGGAAAGTTTCCCGTGCAGCAACATCCGTAAAATAAAATGGCTCAGACTCCTCGCTCGAACAGCCGTTCAGGAATGAGACCACTGTGTAGTTGCCGGTCGAGTCCGGGCTAAAAAAAGTCCCCGTCGCACCAGGAAGGAGGTCGCCATTCAAGTACCACTGCCACGACGTGCCATTGCCCGTCGCCTGCAACTGGTCATCGCCGACCAGCACGATGACCGGCTGCACCGGCTGTGGCACGTCAACGAACACCGTCGCCGACTGCCCAACTCCGTTGGCGTTGGTCACCGTGACCGAGTACGTGCCTTGCAAACCGACCGTGACGCACTGGCTTGTCTGACCATTCGACCATTCGTAGGCGCTGCCCGGCGAGGCGCACAATTGCGTCGTTTGACCGGGACAGATGACCAGTCCCGGCGTTGCCGTGATGCTCACAATTCCTGCCTGGGTTACCGTCACTTCGTAGGTTTCGCCGCAGCAAGTCACCGTAAGCATGACCGTCCGCTCCGACGAGTCAGGGTTTGCGCTAAAATTGATTTGAATGTTTTGCGGCAAGCTGTTGCCGCTTGCAGGAAAAATGCTCGTGACAATGGGTGTGCCGCCCGAAATCGCCCATCCATCGCAGTTGCCCGAAAGCCCGAAACTGGTGGAGCCTGCGCCGCTGCCCACGTAAACGAAGCTCGGACTGGCTGCAAAAACGACTTCCCCTACCTGGTTGACCGTAATTTCTTTGGTGATGTTGCAGCCGCTCAGGAGGAGCGTAGCGGTGCGGTCGGTGCAGTTGGGGTTGGCTGTATAAATCAAGGCGACAGTTTTATCACCGTTGCCGTTGGACGGGATTACGGTCAACCAGGCAGGTGCGCCACTAATTGTCCAATCGTTGCAATTGCCGGTCACTTCAATGTTTTCGCTGCCTGTGCCTGCGCCCAGGTCGAGGTGCGTCGGGTTGACGTTCAGCACGGGGTTGACGCCTGCTTGTTCCACCGCTATAACTTGTGTGACGCCGTCGCAACTTGTCAGTGTGAGGGTTCCGGGGCGAACATTGACGCTGAGGTTTTCGTCGAAAGAAATGAACACTGTCGCGCTACCCGTGCCATCGTCGGGATTTGCGGAAAGCCAGTTTGGGTTGTTGGAATTGATTTGCCATGCACAACACTCGCTTGTCAAATCGAGCTGCACCTGCCCCTCTTGGTTGCCTACCATAAAACTGAGCGAGCTGGCGGAAAACGTTGCGCCTGCCTGGGTCACGGTGATGGTTTGGCTGATGCCGCAGCCCGTCAAAATAATCGTCCCCGTTCTGGATAGCAGGCTGGCGTTTGAGCCAATGTTCACGCTGACGGTTTGGTTGTAGCTGCCAGTTATAGGGTCGCCCTGCCAGCCTGCCGTGGGCGAGAGCGTCCAGTTGGGGCAATTGCTGGTGATAGAAATACTCAACGAGCCACCCTCGCAGGCAACGCTGAACTGAGTGGGATTGGCGAATAAAATGGCTTGCAGTTTCAGGTCAAAATCGCCAGCGCCGCAAGGAGTGGCAGTGGCAGGCAGCGCCAACACGCTGTACGTGCCGGTGACGGGCAAGGAAAAATTGTTGATGCTTGCCGTCGTCGTGCCTGTATGCATGGCGAGTCGAGCGCCGCCCGGTGCGAACAATTCCATGCGGGACTGCAAGTTGCCGGAGAGGGCATTCATGGTAAGCGTGGCAGGCGTTCCCGCTTCCGAGTAAAACGTAAACACCTGCATTTCAGCAGGTTTTGAAATGGCGGAAACGGTGGCTGTTCCGGGGAAAAGCGTGGCAGCATTGACGCCGGGATTCACTTTTTGCAGGCAAATGCCATACTCGCCGGTCGTTTCGTCGCCTTCTTTTTCCATCACCAACAACTTGTAGGAACCGGAAGCGAGCAGGCGGAAGGTATCTATGCGAGCCAATCCGTTGTCGGTGAAGTCCATTTTTTGCAGCAAGCCGCCTGCGTTCCAAAGCTCCACTTGGGCATCGAACGTGCCCGAACAAACACCTGCCTGGATGGAAACCACGTCGCCCTGATTTCCGGAAAAAACAAAGCCGTCCATTTCCACCTGCGAGCCGAGCGAACTGCTCAAGGTTTGATTGTAGGAGATGGACTCGCCGCAGGTGAAGTCGTTGGCAATTTGAGCGGCTAAGTGAAAATTGCCTGAGCTGGCGGCGCTGTTGTCGGAAACGACGAGGAAATACTCGCCCGCCGCATCGAAATCTTCATTCCGCCGGGCGGTTGTGCCTGTGCCGATTTCCGTCCCGTTTGCCTTGTACAATTGTAGCAAAGGCGTGACGCCCGACCCGATTGCTCCTCTGCCCCGCACGATGAGCTTTTCATTTTCCGCTCCGGTGAGCCGGAATTGGCGCAAGCTGCTCGCAGTGCTCAGGTTGCCGGAAAGTGCCTGACCGCAAGCCATTTCCACCGAGCAACTTGCCTTGCCGACTGCCAGGAACGAAATTGTGTAAGCGCCAACCGCATCGCCGTCTTGTTCGGTCAGCAGCAGAATCCATGCGCCGGGAATATCGAGTATGTCGTTGAAAGTCAAGGTATTGTTCGTCACCTGCGAGTGCAGGTCGCCTGCCGGTGTGAAAAGCTGAAACTGCCCGTTGAAGCCCGACCCCGTCGCTTTTGCCCGAATGATATACCGCTGCCCGGGGCTGACTTCGAACCAAAACGCTTCGGTCTGCGCCGGTTTTGAAAAGCTGCCACTCAGGTCGGCGGGGCAGGCAAGCTCGACGGCGCAATCGGGTCGCAGCAGTTGCACGGAAAGCGCGTACTCGGCAATGGCATGGTTGACCCCGGCATCGGAGGCGACGATGAGCAAGGTGTCTGTTTCGTTGAAATCGAACTGCTTGGATTGCAAGGCGCCGTTGCTGAAAACTTCACCCAATTCCACCCAGGGTAAGCCATCGGCGTGGAAAAATTCGAGGTGAAGTTGCGCCGAAGCGACTTTTTCGAGCGAGCGCAAAATGAACCGGTCGCCGGGCTGCACGGGAAGGGCGTAGGCATTCATTTGGGAGGTCAGGGCGAGGCTGCTTTTCACGTCTTCGCCGCAGGTCAGCAGTTGGGCGCAGACGGGGCGCAAGCGTTGAACGGACAAGTTGTAGCCGCCTGTGTACACGCCATTTTTGTCCATAACGACGAGCGTGACGCCCGTTGCGCCCTGGAAATTGGCAGGCGACAGGTCGAGGCGCAGCGTGTCGGAATTGCCAATGTTCTGGGTCAAGCCGGAAAGCTCGTTTCCTGCCTGGTCGTAAAATTCCAGCCGGTATTCCGGGATGCCCGTGCCGTGAAACTTGAAAATATACGCGTCGCCAGGCACGACGGGGAAGGCGAAGGCGTCCATTTCGGCTTTTTTGTCGAGGCTGCCGCTGAGGTCGCCGTTGCAAGAGAGGGAGTTGGCGCAGGCGGCGCAGACCAACTGCACGGACAAGCCGTAGTTGCCTGTGAAAGCGCCTTTTTCCTCCATTGCCAGCAAAACATAAGTGCCGGGGACGAGATGTGCGCCAATGCGAGCAGCCGTAACCGTCGTGCCGTCGTCTTCCACTTTTATGCTTGGGTCGCCGACCCGGTACAGTTCCAGGCGAGCGGAAATGGGCGAGCCATCTTGCATCATTCGGGCGATGACCCACTTGTTTTCGGGGGTGACTTCGAAAGTGAAGGCGTCCATTTA
>CAZHLB010000061.1:0-5638 GCA_964533005.1 uncultured Saprospiraceae bacterium | reverse complement strand
CCAAGTTCCCGTTCACATCGCCCGTGCATTCAATGGACGTGGCGCAGGAAGCTTTGACGAACTGCACGGATAAGCCATAGTCTCCTATAAAAGCGCCGTTTTCTTCCATTGCCAGCAGGACGTATGTGCCTGGCGTGAGGTTTCCGGCATTGATTCGAGCGGGTGTGACGGTGGTGCCGTCGTCTTCCTCTTTTATGCTGGGGTCGCCGACCCGGTACAGTTCCAGGCGAGATGAAATGGGCGAGCCGTTTTGCATCATTCGGGCGATGACCAGTTTGTCTTCGGTAGTGACCTCGAAGGTGAAAGCGTCCATTTCCGCCTTGCGGTTGAGGTTGCCATTCACGTCGTCCATGCAGCCGATGGGCGTGGCGCAGGCGACTTTGACGAATTGCAAGGACAAGCCATAGTTGCCTGTGAAAGCACCCTTTTCTTCCATTGCCAGCAGCACGTAAGTACCGGGCGTGAGGTTTGGGGCATCAATTCTGGCGGGCGTAACCGTTGTGCCATTGTCTTCCCCTTTATTATTGGCGTCGCCGACCCGGTACAGTTCCAGGCGGGAAGAAATGGGCGAGCCATCTTGCATCATTCGAGCGATAATCAGCTTGTCTTCGGCGGTGACCTCGAAGGTGAAGGCATCCATTTCAGCCTTTTTGCCCAAGTTGCCATTCACGTCATCCGTGCAACCGATGGGCGTGGCGCAGGCGGCTTTGACGAATTGCAGGGACAAGCCGTAGTTGCCAGTGAAAGCGCCCTTTTCCTCCATTGCCAGCAGGATATAGGTGCCTGGCGTGAGGTTTGGGGCATCAATTCTGGCAGGCGTAACCGTCGTGCCGTCGTCTTCCCCTTTATTGTTGGCGTCACCGACCCGGTACAGTTCCAGGCGAGAAGAAATGGGCGAGCCATCTTGCATCATTCGAGCGATAATCAGCTTGTCTTCGGCGGTGACCTCGAAGGTGAAGGCATCCATTTCAGCCTTTTTGCCCAAGTTGCCATTCACGTCATCCGTGCAACCGATGGGCGTGGCGCAGGCGGCTTTGACGAATTGCAGGGACAAGCCGTAGTTGCCAGTGAAAGCGCCCTTTTCCTCCATTGCCAGCAGGATATAGGTGCCTGGCGTGAGGTTTGGGGCATCAATTCTGGCAGGCGTAACCGTCGTGCCGTTGTCTTCCCCTTTATTATTGGCGTCGCCGACCCGGTACAGTTCCAGGCGAGCGGAAATGGGCGAGCCGTCTTGCATCATTCGGGCAATGACCAGTTTGTCTTCGGCAGTGACCTCGAAGGTGAAGGCATCCATTTCAGCCTTCTTGCCCAAGTTGCCATTCACGTCGTCCGTGCAGCCGATGGGCGTAGCGCAGGAAGGCTTAATAATTTGAAGGCTAAGTCCGTAATTGCCTGTGAAGTTGCCGCCGTTGTCACTTGCGGTGATGGTGTAGCTGCCGCCGGAAAGCTGGATGGCGCCGATGCGGGCAGGGGTGACGGTAGAACCAATATTGGTTTGGTTGACACCCGGTCCAGTCAATTGTAGTTTGGGCGAAATGGGAGCGTTGTCTTGCGCCATTCGGATGACGACCACATCGCCGGGGTCTGCGTTGAAAGTGTAGGTATCTTGCTCATTTGCAACGCTCAACGACCCTGTCACGTCGCCGTCACAAGTAATCGGCGTTTGCGAAAAAGCAGGCAACCCCAGCAGGTTACAGCAAAGAAAAGCGAGGTAATACAAGGTGAGATTTTTCATGGATGTAAGATTTAGGGAGGCTTCGCAGGGTCGTACACGAAGGAGATATGGCAAGTGGGGCGGATGTCAACAGGGTGAGAGAAAAAATAGGTTTTTTTAGTCGGTGAAGATGATTTTGCCCGAGTTTATCAATCCACCAACACCACTTTCGTTGCCGCCAGGTTCTGCCCTTCGGGTGTTGCCAACTGCAGGAAATACAAGCCAGTTGCCAACCCTTCCCTCTCCACTTTCATCCGCTCGCCAGCCTGCGCAAGTAGTGTTCGAAACACCCTGCCTGTCACATCCCACAACACGAGATGGCTGCCCGAAGGAACATTCCCAGGAATTTCCACCCAAAAAAATTGAGCGGCAGGATTGGGCATCACTCGCAGATGGCTTGTTTTCAGCCTTGTTTCCGCTATTTCGGAAATAAAAAATGGGGATGGAACGAGCCGCATTAAAAACAGGTCGCTTTCAATGGAGAGATTAGGGAGAGGCACATATTCCCCGAATGCTAAGAGGGAGGTGTCTGAGTCTGCGAGCAAACCGCCTATTTCTTCCCGGTAGCCGGGAAAAAGGCTGCCTTGCAACACGGTGGACCACGTGCCACAAGGGCTGGTGATAGCGCCGCTGTCAGAAGTGCTGACCATCATGACGGCATTGGCAGTGCCAGGATTGATGCTGGTGTAACCACCAAAATAAGCTGTTTCGCCGAGCATCGCCAAGGTGCTGGCTGAAACGGCGTTTGGAGCCTGAACATCATAATTTTCAATAAATCCATTTTCCGAAAAAGAAGAATCGAGCATGCCATTTTCCGTGATGCGCAAGGCGAGTAAGTCGGAGTAGCTGGCAGTTAATAGGATTTTCCCGTCGGGCAAAAGAGTGGCATCGGTGGGAAAAGCCTGCAAGCCTGTAGCATGGGCGATGAACTTGCCGTTTGTGCCGAAACCGTTATCCAGCACCCCGTTTTCGTTCAGTTGAGCGCAAGAAGCGTAGCTTTTCCCCTGGTAATAAGAAAAACCCACGACGACGATTTTTCCATTCGGACGCACCTTTACAACCCTTGCCACGTCTTCGCTGGTCGGGCTGGGAACGGTTGCGATGCCGCCAGTTCCAAAACTGGAGTCGAGCGTTCCGTTATCTAAGAAGCGGGCGACTTTGAAATCGCCTGAAGGCTGAAAAGTGGAGCAGGTTTTACAACCGGTAACGATGATTTTTCCATTCTGAATGTCCACCGCCTGGCTGAAAAATTGGTTAGCGCTGGTCAGTTTCACGACGCCGTTTGCGCCAAAACCGGGGTCGGGCAAGCCTTCGCCGGTGAGCCGGATGAGCGTTGAATAAATAGAATTTGTGGCAAGCAGGATTTTCCCTTCATGAATTTTTATGCACCCTCGGTATCTGCCGGTAAAATCGTCAAACGTGATTTTTCCGAAGTTTCCAAAAGTCCGGTCAGGTTTTCCGTTTGGCAGCAATCGCAACAGAACGTTACCATTCGTGGAAAGGCTGGACAAAACCAGGATGAGCTTTCCATCCGGCTGCCTTTCAAAAGCAACTACCTCTTCGTTGGCGCTGAAAACGGGGCAAAGCATTTTCCCCGCTTCGCCAAAAGCGGCATCCAAATTCCCGGCGTCGTCGAGTTGCATCAGGGCAATGTCCATATCTCCCTGATTGTCAGTAAAGCCTAACGCAAATACTTTTCCCGATGCAGGATGTGCGAGGAAGCGCATTATTTCATTGGTCGCCAACAGTCCATAATTCGTTTCAAGCAATCCGTTCACGCCAAAGCCGCTGGCTCGTGTGCCCGAAGGAAGGTATTGAATGATTGCCATGTTTTTAGCCAATCTTCCTCCCGCTAGCAAGTTGCCATTGGGCAGCAAAAGCAAGTCGTTGAACTCGCCCTGCGTGTTGGGATAAGTTTCATGGAGATAGCCCTGCGCATTAAAAGTCAAATCGGAGCTGCCGTTGTGTTTGAACTTGGCAATAACTAAGTGCTGATTGGAAGCCCAATTCCTGGCGCCGAGGGTGAAAATGGAACTGTCGGCGGCTATTGCGATGGCATGAATTTCAGGATTGCTGCCCATTGGAAAAGGCGTCAGGATTTTACCGCCGATGCCAAAGTTGAGGTCTGGGCTGCCGTTAGGCTTAAATTTCATCAACAAGGAAGCGTCTAAATTTAAACTCATGCTTCCGCCCAGGAAAATGGAGCTGTCAGCATTGATAGCCAACGCCTCGGCATCAAAATCAAAATTGGAAGGCTGTGTCAGAGTGCCCTGGTTGCCAAAAGTCGAGTCGGGGCTAGCGTCTGCATGAAAACGGGCAAGCAGGACTTTTTCCTGGCTGGCGCCTCCCGCCATGAACTTGCCACCCGGCAGGGTTGCTAATAAAAGTTTCTGCTCGCCGGGGTTTCCCGGTATTTTGTATCGTCCATTCTGTGCGAATAGGGTATCCAGAGTTCCGTTCGCTGAAAACTTAATTAAGGTGGGGTCCCCGTAGGGATTACCATAGCCTACCGAGATAATGATGTCGTCATTTGGCAGGACGAGCAAATCGAAGAAGTCGTTCAAGTTGCTGGGTTTGGAATGCCAAGCCTTGCCTTCCACGCCAAAAGTGAAGTCCACCGAACCATTGGGCAAGTATCTTTGAAGGAAGAAGTAATCTTCGGGAGCATTAATGTCCAGCCACGTCGCAATGCCTCCCATGATAAGGCAGCCATTCGATTGATAACTAATGGCTTTAGCCAATTCATACGAACAGCCCGACTCGATTTTCAAAACGCCATCCGTGCCAAATGTCTGGTCGAGGCAAGCCAGTGGTTGCGAAAAAACAGGCAAGCCCAACAGGGTATGGCAAACAAAAGCGAGGTAGAACGAGTAGTGATTTTTCATGGATGTAAGTTTTTAGCAAGGCTTTGCGGGGTCATATATGAACAGATATGGCAAGCGGGGCGGATGTCAACAGGGCAGATGAAGATTTTTCGGCAGCCGGAAGACCACTGTAAGCCCGCACGATGGCAAGCGTTAATTTGTCAGCACAAGCATTACCTACCTGTCTGTTTTCAAGCTCGCCACTTCCTTTTTTAATTGTTGATTTTCTTCCTGAATAGACGAAAGCAATTGTTGCACTTGCAGCATTTGCACCTGAAGCTGTTCAATCATCGCCTGCTGCTCCTGCACCGCCTTGACCAACGGCACGGTGAACTCAGCATAACGCAAGCCATACGGGTCAGATTCATTGGCAGGTTTGTCCACGCCTGAAAAGTCGAAACCGACTGCCTGGGCAGCTTGCTCCACTTCCTGCGCCACGAAGCCGGTGAAGCGCATCTGACCGATGTCGCTTTTGCTGAATTTGAGTGAATCGGCACGAGGAGATTTTGGGCGGAAAGATTCGAGCTTTTCTACGTCCCATTGATACGTGACCGGGCGGAGTTGAAGGATGAAGTCCAGTCCTTTTACGTCTTGTTTGACTTGCTTTTTGAAGCGACCGTCGGACATGGAAGTCCAATCTACTTGTCCGCCGATGGAGGTGATTTGGTCGTCGCCGAGGCGGATGGAGTGGGAGGCGGTGACTTTGGCTTGGGCACCGATGGCTGTGGCATTTTCGAGATTGTCTTGCCAAGCCGAAGTCGAAGCTCCCGTGCCTAAAAATGTGCAGCCATTTGATAAAGATGAATTAATACCTGCATAAAAACCTAAAGCCGTATTGGCGCTGCCATAATTGCCTAATAAGGTATTGTCGCCGACCCCAACATTGTGATGTCCTTCCGTATTTGAACCCAAAGCATACTCGCCGACCGCAATATTGTGATGCCCTTCCGTATTCCAATTCAAGCTACTGTTACCAACTCCGATATTATGAAAACCATTGGTGTTATTTAACTTGACTTTGTTAGATTAGCCTTTTTGAAAATACAATTGACAAATGCCA
>CAZHLB010000060.1:0-16088 GCA_964533005.1 uncultured Saprospiraceae bacterium | reverse complement strand
TCACCAAATCACCAAATCACCATACTATTCGTAAGGTTGAACGGTATGATGCAAGCTCTCTTCCAGGTATGGGTCGTTTTTCGGCGTCAGCGACGCTTTTTCCATTTGGCGGAAAACGAACCAGATGAAGAAGCCCAGGAATCCGAGCATGATGCCAATCTCCAACAAGCCGGGAATGGTGAATCCGGAAACGAAACCGTACCCAGCTTCGGCGCCGTGCCCCGCTGCCGCTCCGTGACCGCCTTCGGCTGCGCCGCCAGCGTGAGCAGCGGCTTCTCTGGCGGTGGTGAAAGTGCCGGGTTTTATCATGTAGAAATAATCCCACCAGTGCCCGACGAAGACAAGCAAGGAGGTGAAAACCAGGGTACCCGTGCGGCGCTTCGGCGTGTTCATGATTAAAATCAAGAACGGAAGCACGAAATTCATGATGAGGTTGCCGTAATAAAGCACCGGGTAGTGGTCGAGGCGCTCCTTAAAATAAATGGTTTCCTCACCAATGTTTGCGTACCAAATCAGCATGTACTGGCTGAACCAGCAATACGTCCAGAAAATGGTGATGGCAAACACGTATTTGGAAAGGTCATGGAGATGCTCTTTGGTGACGTTTTCGAGGTAGCCCTTCGATTTCAGATAAATGACAAGCAGAATGGTCAACGAGATGGCAGCCAAAAACCAGCTTGCCATACTGTACCAGGCGTACAAAGTGCTGTACCAATGCGCATCCACCGACATGAACCATTGCCAAACCATTGCAGGGCCCGTGAAGGCAGCAATCGGCAGGAAAGCAGCAGCGAAAAAGCGGGTCTTGCGGTGAAAAGCGAAGTTTTCCACCTGTTGCCCTTGCTCATCTTCCCGCAGGGAAAGCTCCCTGAATTTCCGGGCGAAAAATGCCCAGCCGCCTGCGATGATGAGCGTACCGAAGAAATACCAATAGTTGTTGAGGAAGCTTGATTTTCCCTGCAAAATTTCGTCGGTTTTCACCGCTTCCGCATCCGCCCAATGGTACAGGTGATGCAAGTGAAAGAAATTGCCGAGACCAAGAATCAGCATGATAATCACCCCCGGAATCAGGAAAAGCATGAATCCTTCCCAAACCCGCTTGAACGCCACGTGCCACCCGGCATACGCCGTTGTGAAAGCTGCCCAAACAAAGGTTACCATGAAAGCTATCCCCGTGAAAAACACGGCGTTGTGCAGCAAATTCGACCAGAAGCGCATGTGAACGCCCGCTGCTGCGACCTGCTCCGGCTCGGCAAAATAAGACCAGACCAAGCAAATCAAGCCCAGCGCCATCAGCCCGAAACAGAACCTCTTTTGTTTATCTTCGAAAATGAACTGGTTCATTATCAAGAGTTTGTTGATTAGTCGCTCTAAGTGAGGAGGTAACTTGAAGTTACCTCCTCACTTTATTTTTTAATGTTGATGGTCGTTTGTGGTGGTCTCGTGCCCCGGCGATTGGCTTTGCAACGTGGTGTCTTGCACTGGAGCTTGAACAGCCGGTTTCAGTGTAGCAGCCAACTCCTTCGACCGTGTTTCCGTTACGCCAAATTGCGGATTGAACGTATTCAACGTGTCGCTGTAAACCAATTTTGCTTTGCCTGCCTGCATGCTGCGGATGTAGTGAATCACCTGCCACCGCTCCTCGAAACTGAGTTTGTCACCATAGCCTGCCATCGTGTTTTTGCCGAACATGATGGCATGGTAAAACCTGCCGTTGCTGAATTGAACGCTATCCAACAGGTTGGCAGGTTGTGGCGGATACTTGCCGGTCGTAGTTATGTCGCCGTTTCCGTCGCCCTTCACCCCGTGGCAAATGCCGCAGTAAATCGTGTACAATTCCTGCCCACGAGCCAAGCCGTTTTTCGAGATAGGATAAGGATTGTAGAGAATTTTTTGAGAAGCTTCCGTACGACCCGGCTCGGTGTCGGGAAAATAGTAAGGCACGTGCCCGTTGGGAGTATAAGCAATGCCACCTGTAGCCTGCGCTGCTTTGAGTTGCGCCAGCACCGCTGCCTCAGCCGAAGGAAATATGCCATCGCCCATGCCGCCTGCAAAGCCCCTCGGCATCGTGCCCGGCACTGGCAACCTCGGTTGCGAAAGCTGGTAGCGGGTGAAGGTGCTTTCCTTGTCCCACGTATTATAATAGTAGTCCGTCACGAGGTTTGCCTCGTAGGCAACCGAGTGCGCCATGTCCGGGATGAATTCGCTGCCCGTTTGATTTCCGCCTGCTTGCTGGCAACTGAAAAGCCCCATCGCCAGCAAGGGCGCTGCAAGTGCGAGTAGTATTTTATGAGTGGATTTCATTTTCAGAAAATGAGGTTTAGGAGGTTTCGGAAGGTTTAGAAGGTTTAAACCTCCTAAACTTTCTAAACCATCTACACCATTTCAAATCACTTTCGAGTGAATTTCCGCCGCTCCGGTGGCATTTAAAAAGCCCCGCAGGTTGTCCACCTGGTCGCCGCTCATGCCGTTGGTTTGGAAAGCGAGCGCCATTTTATCGTCGGTAATCCTTTCATCCAGAATTGGATTTTGCACCCCGAAGCCCATGCCGCAGACGATGTAAAAAACCACCGTCATGCCAATACCGGCAAACAACACGGTCATCTCAAAGGTGATTGGGATGAACGCAGGCACCGACCAGTATGGCTTGCCGCCAAAAATCAGGGGCCAGTCGCTTGTGAAAATCCAGGTCATGCTCAGGAAACCTGTCAAGCAGCCGAGCATTCCGAAGATGAAACCGACAATGTGCAGGCGGCTTTCCTCCAAACCCAGCACTTCATCCATGCCGTGAATCGGGAACGGAGAATAGACGTCCATGATGTCCAGGTGCTTGTGATGCGCTTCGTGAATGGCATCCATGAGCACTTCTTCATCATTGTACAAGCCAAACAATACTTCTTTTTGACCGCTCATTTTGAAAAGGATTGAAGGATTGAGGGCTGGAAGAATGAAAGTTGTCCTCCGGCTCAACCCACCTTATCTTTTAAAAATCAATTTTCAATTTGTCAGACCTGTCAGCACTTGAAGTGCTGACAGGTCTTATCGGCATCAATGCTCGCCGTGTGTCGGAGTTTCCGCTGTCGCCGCATGATGACGCTTGCCGTGCGCAGAAACATGGTGCGGCTGCGCATTGGGGCCCAAATATTGGTCGCCATACGTCTTCAAAATCGCCTTGATTTCCGCTGCCGCAACCACCGGGGCGACCCTGGCGAAAATCAGGTACAGCGTGAAAAACAAGCCAATCGTGCCAACGTAAATGCCAACCTCGACCCACGAAGGCCAATAGTAGCTCCAGCTCGAAGGCAGGTATTCTTTCGCCAGCGTCGTGGCGATAATCACGAAGCGCTCGAACCACATCCCGATATTGACGAAAATGGACATGAAGAATGTCCACCAGATACTACGGCGGATTTTTTTGCTCCAGAAAACCTGCGGCGAAAGCAGGTTGCAAGTCATCATCGCAAAATATGCCCAGTAGTAGGGCCCCTGCACCCGGTTGGCAAAAGCGAATTGCTCGTAAACGTAACCGGAATACCAGGCAATGAACAACTCGATGAGGTACGCCGAGCCAACCATCGTGCCCGTCACCAAAATCACCTTATTCATGCTTTCGATGTGCTGCAAGGTGATGTATTGCTCCAGCTTGAGGCATTTCCGAGTCATAACCATCAACGTTTGCACCATTGCGAAGCCGGAAAAAATAGCCCCGGCGACGAAGTATGGCGGGAAAATGGTCGTGTGCCAACCCGGCAAAATCGAAGTGGCGAAGTCGAAACTCACGATGGTGTGAACCGAAAGCACGAGCGGCGTGGCGATGCCTGCCAGCACCAGCGAGAGATATTCGTGGCGTTGCCAATGTTTTGCCGCTCCCGTCCAGCCCATCGAAAAGAAGGTGTACATTTTCTTGCGGAAACCCTTCGCCCTGTCCCGCACGGAGGCGAGGTCGGGAACAAGACCAGTGTACCAGAACAGCAAGGAAATGGTGAAATACGTCGAGATGGCGAACACGTCCCAGAGCAGCGGCGAGTTGAAGTTTACCCAAATAGGCCCCCTCGTGTTCGGGTACGGAAACATGAAAAAGTCGAACCAAGGGCGACCCGTGTGCGTGAGCGGGAAAATCCCGGCACACATCACGGCGAAGATGGTCATTGCCTCGGCTGCCCGGTTCACCCCGGTGCGCCAGCGTTGGCGGAACAACAGGAGGATAGCGGAAATCAGCGTCCCGGCGTGACCAATACCAATCCACCAGACGAAGTTGGTGATGTCGTAGCCCCAGCCGATGGTGCGGTTCAGGTTCCACGAGCCGATGCCTATCCAAAACGTCCAGGTCAGCGAGAACAGCCCGAATGCCAAAAGGCTGGCGCTGACGATGAATGCCACAACCCACATCGCATTGGGCGCTTTCTCGGTGGGACCAATCAAGTCCTCCGTTATCTGGTGGTAATTCTTGTGCCCCTCGATTAAGGGTTCCCGAATTCTTGATACTACTGCGCTCATATTTTTGATTTCGGATTTCGAATGTCAGACCAGTTAGCACTGGAAGTGCTAACTGGTCTTAATTCTGAATCAACCGAGTTCTTCTTTCTTGTTCACGATTTTAGCCGAATAAGTCACGCCCGGACGGGTGTTGACTTCTTCCAAAACCAAGTAATTCAGCGGGTTTTCGTTGACTTTGTTGATAGCGGAATCTTTCATGTTCACGTCGCCGAAAGTGATTGCGCCGGTCGGGCAAGCCGTCTGGCAAGCCGTTTTTACCTCGCCGTCCGCCATCGGACGACCTTCCCGCTTCGCCGTCAATTTGCCTTCCTGAATGCGCTGGACGCAGAAACTGCATTTTTCCATCACGCCCCGGCTGCGCACGTTCACGTCTGGATTCATGACCATCCGGGTCAGGTTGTCGGCATAAAATGGCAACTTAGTAGTTGAGTCTTCCATGCCTGTCACCACCTCGTTTGCGCCCCAAAGGTCTGCCGTCGTATAGTCTAACCAGTTGAAACGGCGCACTTTATACGGGCAGTTGTTGGCGCAATAGCGGGTGCCGATGCAGCGGTTGTAAGCCATTTGGTTGATGCCTTCCACGCTATGGTTGGTGGCGGAAACCGGGCACACGTTTTCGCAAGGCGCATTGTCGCAGTGCTGGCAAAGCATCGGCTGATAGACCACGCTTGGATTTTCGTAGTCGCCGTAGAAATAGCGGTCAATGCGCAGCCACGTCATTTCGTGGTGGCGATAAACTTCATGTTTGCCAACCACCGGCACGTTGTTCTCCGACATGCAAGCCACCGTACAAGTGCCGCAACCGATGCAGGCATTCAGGTCAATGTGCATTCCCCAGTGGTGCCCCTGCTTGTATTTTTCGTCAACGTATTTATCGTAAGGATACAGCGATTGGTCATTGAGGTGCTCGTGATGCTCCCGCTCGTGGTGCAGTTCTTCCACGAATTTTTTCACCTCCGGCAAATTCGCCTGGCGAAGAATGGAGCGGTCAACCAACGAACCCTGGAAGCCTTTGCCCAAAGTCATCAGCGCCATCTCGTCCACATTCAGTTTCGCCTGCTCGCCTTTGCCTTTCACACCCATCGTGTGGTGGTACTGGACGGTAGTGAACTCCTTGTCCGTGCCGACCGACTTGGAAACCTGGGCGCCCGATGCCCAATATTGCGTGTTGCCATTGGCGTCAATCGTCAGCCAAGGGAAGGCATTCACGCCGACGTTTTTGCCACAAATTCCCGTCACCGAGCGACCATAGCCCAAGGCAATCGCCGCCGTGTCGTGCTTCTGCCCGAACTGGCGGATACAGGTGACTTTGTTTTTCGTCTCCAAGCCATTGGCAGTGATAGTCACGTCAATCTGGTCGGCTTCTTTGAAATATTCGCTTTCGTTCAAGCCTTTGAAATCGCCCTGTCCGTGGAAACGGCGGTTGCCGTCGAACTCGATAGGAATGGAAAAGTAGTTGCTCCACGAGCTGCGGGTCACCGGGTCTGGCATTTCAATCAGCCAGGGATTGTCTGCGTACTGACCTGCGCCGACGTTGACGGTTTCGTAAAATGAAACCTCCAATCCAGTGCCCGGCTTGGAAATTTTCGCCGCCGCCGCATTCACGTCGCCGTCCCAGCCAAATTCCGGAAAAGCTTCGATTGGCACTTCAAAAACGCCATCGTGCAAAGTGCTGTCCCAGAAGCCATTGAACGTGCCGAAGCTGCTCTGTTTCGGGAACATGGTCGCCTGCCAGTTCGCCCGCAGGTATTCATAGTACGGCTGCTCTGCCAGCGCATTCAGGTTGGCGCTGTTTGCCCAACGTAGCAAAGTTTCCTCTGCCTGCCGGGTCTGGAACAACGGTGCGATGGTTGGCTGAATCAGGCTGAAATGATTCTCTTTCGGCTCGGCGTCGCCCCAGCTTTCGAGGTAGTGGTGGTTCGGCGCAATCCAATCGCAAAGAGCGGTGGTCTCGTCGGGCACGGTGGCAAAGGAGATTTTGGTCGCCACCTTTTCCATGCCTGCCCGGAATTTGTCGGAATTCGGCAAATCGTACGCTGGGTTTGCACCCCAAACGAGGAGAGCGTTCACCGTGCCGCCGTTCATTTCCCGAATCAAATCTTGCACGTCTTTGTCAATGCCTTGCCGCTGCATCGAAGCGTTGGCGAAAGTGATTGTGTTGCCGAAGCTGTCAAGCCCCGAATTGATGGCGTTGACCAGCACCTGCTCGCCGAGGTTGTTCGAGCTGCTGACGACGAGGGCTTTGCCAGAGGCAGCTTTCAATTCCGCCGCCACTTTGCGAAGCGCAGCAGCAGCGGCTTCTTCGAGTTTCGGCGCAGTCACACCCCCTCCTAATTCATTGTACAAAAACGCAATCGCAGCGCCCATTTCCGAAGGCTTGACCAGGATGCGGTTGTCGGCGTTGCTGCCTGTCAGGGTCATGCCGCTTTCCACTTGGATATGGCGGCTCATTTTTGGATTTGCGGCGTCCACCTTGCGGTTGGTCACCCATTGCTTGGCAAATTCAACCGGCGAAATCCAGGTGCCGAGGAAGTCGGCGCCGAAGCTCACAATCACGTCCGCTTTGTCAAAATGGTAGCTGGGAACTGTTTTTTTGGCAAAGTTTTGCTCATTGGCTTCGAGCAACGCCGACGACGAAACCGGGTCGTAAGTCACCACTTTGGCATTCGGATATTTTGCGAGGAACTCACCCATCGCTTTTTTCGCCGTCGGGCTGAGGATAGTATTCGTGACGATGCGGATTTGAGCGTCCGGCGTCAGTTTGGTCACCAAAGTTTTGTCCACGTCCGCCCAGCTCGTTGCCTCCCAATTGTCGCCTGCTTTTTTCATCGGCGACTTGTAGCGGCTGGTGTCGTACAGGCTGAGGACGCTTGCTTGCGCCCGTGCGCTGGTGCCGCCTTTGGTCACGCCGGAGAGCGGGTTGCCTTCAATTTTGATGGGGCGACCTTCCCTGGTTTTCACCAAAACAGCGCAATAATCGCCGCCCCGCACGAAGCTGGAAGCATAATAAGTCGCCACCCCCGGCACGATTTCATCCGGCTTGACTACGTAGGGAATCGCCTTTTTTACCGGGATGTCGCAGCTTGCCGCAACGGTGGCTGCGCCGAGGCTGAAGCCGAGGTATTTCAAAAAGTCCCGCCGGGAAGCGCCGAGATTGAGCGCCTCTTCCCGAATCACGGTTGGAATGTCATCTGAAAATTCCCGCTCGACGGAAGCCAAATATGCCGGGTCGTTTTCCAATTGCTCGACCCCAACCCAGACTTCCTTATTTTGCTTTTGATTTTTCATTGTCTATGGAAAAATGAAGAATTCAGTTTTTGCAGTTTTTCGGAGCCAACTCTCACGCTCTCACACCTCTCACTTTCTCACCTCTATTAATAATGGCACTTCTGGCACTCCGTGCCGCCGATGTCTTCCACCGTCACCTTTTCACGACTGCCGTTTTTCAGTTCCTTGTGGTACATCTCGAAGTAGTTATCGTAGTAATTGTTGTCGGCGAATTTCACCTCCGTTTTGCGGTGGCAACTGATGCACCAGCCCATCGAAAGCGGCGTGTATTGCTTCACCACGTCCATCTTTTCGACCTTGCCGTGGCATTGCTGGCAAGCGATTTTGCCGACGGCAACGTGCTGCGAGTGGTTGAAATAAACGTGGTCAGGCAAGTTGTGAACCCGTGTCCATTCGATGGGCCCATAAACACTGGAGTCGCCTTTTTCATCATCCGTCAGCGACTTCACGATGCCGTTCCATTCGCTCTCCATCAATTCTTCGCCTTCTTCGTCCAGCTTGCCCTTGTCGGTGATGTAGGTATCGGCGATGAACTTGGTGTAAATCCGCTTGATTTCGTCCATGCTCATCTTGTCGTAGTCAGTGATGTACTTGTCGGTGGTGGGGTCGAAACCAACGGAGGCATAGATTTTTGCGATTTCCGCCGTGCCGGTTATGGTGCCTTTTTTCACCGCTTTGTGGCAATTCATGCAAGTATTTGCAGCCGGAATGCCAGCGTGTTTGCTGCGGCGAGCGCCGTCGTGGCAGTAGTTACAGTCAATTTTTTGCTGGCAAGCGTGGACTTTGTGCGAGAACTGAATAGGCTGGTCTGGCTGGTAGCCAGTTTGGCGACCAAAATTGATGGAGCTTTTCACCGAAAGATAGCCGCCGAGCAGGATGGCAAGGAAAATCAGGAAGCTGACCACGCCCTTGCTGGTCAGGATTTCAACGAGCGTTTTGGGCTTTGTCGCTTCGCCTTTTTCCCGCAATTCCGCCATATAATTCAGGTTGGAAATGGCACGGGCGAGCACCACAGCCATGATTGCCAACAGGAGGAACATGGCGATGTAAATTGGCTTGCTGGTGTCTGCTTTGGCGACCGGGTCGGCGCAAGGGTCAGCTTGAGGTTGACCCGATGTGTCACCTGGACAGTTGCCTTCGTTGGTGCATTTGATGTACGCCAGGATGTTGGCAATGTCAGCATCGGTGAGACCGGGAAAGCTGTTCATCACAGTCGGCTTCCACTCGTTCCACAATTCGGTGGCTCTGGGATGGCTACCGCTGGCAATCATCGCCTGGGAGTTCCGAATCCAGGAATAAAGGTCTGCCTCATTCGTCCAACGAGTTTCCACGCCACCCAATGCGGGTCCTGTCATCTTGGACTTCATGTCGGCATTGTGACAGGTTTTGCAGTTCGTTCGGAACAGGTTTTTACCTGCTTCAACGGCAGCTTGGTCTTGTGCAAAAAGGGAAACAGCGGAGAAGGAGAGAACAACTAAAAAACTGTATGTCAACCATTTATTTGCCATACTGAACGGTATTGTGAGCTTCGTTTTGACTTTAAAATGTGCCTTTTTTCGGGTCGGGGGCAAAGGTAAAAACTGGTCTTACTTTTTAACGACATTTTAAGGACGTGGGAAAATTTAGAGAAAATCTGGATTTTCAGACTGAAGGAGCGGCGGAAAAGGGGATTTTTTGTGGGGGCGGGAAGGGTGGTTTTCGCTTTTGAAAAGGGGATGCTTCTGTTCTTTTTATTTTGCCGGAGGTGCTTTTTGCAGAATTGGCAGGGTGGGAAAAAAAAGTTATCAACAGGTGAAAACTTGCCTTCAACCTGAAACTGGCGAGCTACACATTTATAGTATAATAGCATCCAAAGCTGACAGGTGGGAAATGCCCTTTCAGCTGAAAATTTCTTTCAGAAATTTTCAGCTGAAAGGGCATTTCCCACCTGTCAGCTTTTTGCCCACTTTTGCCACCTGACTTCAACAGACCAGGTCAAATAAAATCTCCAATTCATGACTTACGAGAACCTCCTCGTCGCCGAAGAAAACGGCATCCTCCTCGTCACTATCAACCGGGAAAAAGCGCTCAATGCCCTGAACACCCAAACCATGCAGGAATTGCAGCGATTTTTCAACGCCGATGCGCCAAAACGCCCCGGCATCAAAGGCATTATCCTCACCGGCGCAGGTCAAAAAGCCTTCGTTGCTGGGGCTGACATCAAGGAATTTCTTGGCTTGGATGCTGGTATGGGAGCGGATATGTCCAAACTGGGGCAGGACGTTTTTTTCCTCATCGAGCGATTTTCTAAGCCCGTCATTGCTGCGGTGAACGGCTTCGCCCTCGGCGGCGGCTGCGAATTGGCGATGGCTTGTCACCTGCGCATCGCTGGTGAAAATGCCAAATTCGGGCAGCCCGAAGTCAACCTCGGCATCATCCCCGGCTACGGCGGCACGCAGCGCCTGATTCAGTACGTCGGAAAAACCAAAGCGATGGAATTGCTGATGACCGGCGACATGATTGGGGCGGAAGAAGCCTTTCGCTTAGGCTTGGTGAACTACGTCGTCCCGGCAGGTCAGGAGGTAGCGAAGGCGACGGAATTACTGGAAAAAATCGGAGCGAAAGCGCCCGTAGCCATTCAGAAAATCATCGAGACGGTGAATGCTTATTTTCAATTCAACGAGGATGGCTTTGCTCGGGAGGTGCATGAGTTTGGCAACACGACGGGGACGGAGGATTTCAAGGAGGGGGCAGGGGCGTTTATTGAGAAGCGGAAAGCTAATTTTACCGGCAGGTAGCCTTTTTGTAAGTTTGTAGAAACAAATGGAACTCGTGTTTCAACAAGTCAAAATTCAAAGTCAAATGGAAGAAGTTTTGGAAAGAGTCAGTCTGGAAAATCCGTTGCGCAAGCTGGTGCAAGACAAAGCTTTGGTGTACCACAGCACCATGTCGCCGGAGGAATTTGACCGGTTTGTGTTGGAAAACGGCGACTTGAGAATTGAACGAGACAAACACGGAACCATCATAATACACCCTCCTATGTGTTTCGATTCCGCCTTTAATAAAGGGAGAGCCTTCAACCTGTTGAGCAATTGGGGATATGCTCACTTCGAACTGGGTTATTTATTAAGCCCGTCCGGGTCTTTTTATCTTCTCGATGGGTCGCAACACAAAGCCGATGGCGCTTGGGTTTCTCGCAAGAGAGCCATCCGTATGCCAGAGGGCGAGCGAAAAAAAATCCCGCATGTCGTCCCAGATTTCATCTTGGAAGTTCGCTCGGAAACTGACCGCCTGGGCGCTTTGAAGAAAAAAATGGAAGAAGTTTGGATAGCCAACGGCGTCCAGCTTGCCTGGCTGATTGACCCTTATTCAGAAAAAGCTTGGATTTATCGGGTGGATGGCTCGATTGAAAAAATCGAGGCTTTTGACACCAAACTTTCTGGGGAAGACATCCTGCCGGGCTTCGAGTTGGATTTAGCAATGTTGAAGCAAAAGATTTGACAATCAACCTGTTTCGTTGTCATTATCAATATTCCCGACTCACAATCAATTCCGTCTTGCCATGAAAAATCTTTCGCTCACCCTGCTCCTGCCTGCCTTTTTTTTATTTAAACAAGAAAAATCCTTCTGCCAAAATGCTGCGCCAACGCCCGACCCGGCAACCATCACCCTCCTCCAATCCATCAACGCCGACATCTGGACGCCCTTCGCAGAAGCCTACCGGGACGCCGATGCGGAAAAATACAACAGCCTGCATTCTCCTGATTTTATCAGAGGCAACGGCGGCAAGCGACCTTCCATCAGCAACCTGGAAACTTACGCCGCCCGCAACCGGGAAGGCATGAAACGTGGCAAGGACGGCGGCTTCAAAACAACCATCGCATTTCGTTTCACCGAGCGCATTGCCGATGCCGAAAGAGCCTCAGAACGAGGCATTTATCACTACGTCAGCGATAACGGCAAAGACCATTTTGAAGGCTACGGCAAATTCCATGTCATCGAGCGGCGGGAAAATGGCAAGTGGAAAATCTTGGTGGACTACGACAGCAACGAAGGCGCAACCATCGGCAAAGACGACTGGGATGCCGCTTTCGCCCCCGACGATTGGAACGTGCTGAACCCGCAGCGAATCGCCGACCTGGAAGCTTTGCAAAACATCAACAAAACCTACGTTCAGGCTTGGTTGAAAAGCGACGAAAAGGGCGTCCTGGAACTGTTCGAGGAGGGAGCGAGAATTTCTCCGAGTGGCTTGTGCCCGATAGATAGTCTTTTGAAAATCAGCCAGTTTTGGTTTCCGAAAGACGGCTCGACGACGACCATTCACCGCTTTGAAAATGAAATTTTGACCTCGTCAATTTCCGGGGATTTGGGTTTTACGACGCAAAAAACCTTGCTCGATTGGTCGTACGTGAAGGGCGAAACGAAGATGGGCAGGGTGCAGGAAGGCATTGCCACGACCGTTTTTCGCAGGCAACCGGGCGGCGGCTGGAAAATCTGGCGGCAGATGTGGACGGATTTGTCGAGCAAGGCAAAATGAACGTAACTCGCTCAGAGAGAAAGAGATTTGAGAGAGAAAAATTTTTTTCAAAAATTTTTTCTCTCTCAGATGGGCTTTTCCGACTGCGGCGAAAAGACAATTGCCTTGCTACTTTTGCCCCGCTTTCCCCGGGCAGCCAATCACCATTCACCAATTGTTTTTCACCATGAAAAAATTTGCCGCTTTCTTGCTCGTCGCCACCTGCATTTCCCTCCTGTTTTCATTTGCCACCGAAAAAAAATACCAACCAAAACCTGCGCCCGTCCTCACGATTGACGGCGTAACCTTCCGTGACCTCAACAAAAACGGCAGGCTCGACGCCTACGAAGACCGGTCCCAACCCATCGAAAAACGAGTCGAAGACTTGCTTTCTCAAATGACTTTGGAGGAAAAAGCAGGCTCGATGTTCATCAACGGAACCTTCATCAACGAAGACGGGACAATTGAAAAAAAGCCCGGCACGACAGGTTTCGCCGCCATGCTGCCACCTGCCAGCGAAGCCATCCAAAACATGAAGATGAACCACTTCAATTTTTGGCAACTCCCCGGCACACGTGCCATCGCCGTCGGCTACAATTCCATCCAAAAAGAAGCCGAAAAAAGCCGCCTGGGCATCCCGGTGACCATTGCTTCCGACCCACGCAACTCGTTCAGCAACAACATTTTCTCCATGGCTGCCACCGATTTTTCGCAGTGGTGCGAGCCGCTCGGCTTTGCCGCCATCGGCGACGAAAAATTGATGTGGCAACACGCCAATATTTGCCGCCAGGAGTATCGGGCTGTCGGCTTGAGGGTCTCGCTGCACCCGCAAATTGACCTGGCAACCGAGCCTCGCTGGCCCCGCATCAGCGGAGGTTTTGGCGAGGATGCAGCGCTTTCCGCCAGGCTGGTCAAGGCTTACATCAAAGGTTTTCAAGGTGAAAAACTCGACTCGAACAGCGTCGCCTGCATGACCAAGCACTTCCCCGGCGGGGGTCCCCAGAAGGAAGGTCTCGACCCGCATTTTGAATTTCAAAAAGGGCAAGTCTATCCCGGCAAAAATTTCAACTACCACCTGATTCCATTCGAGGCGGCTTTCGAGGCAGGCACGGCTTCCATCATGCCTTACTACGGCATCCCGACCGACCAAACGAGCGAGAATGTGGCGATGGCTTACAACAAAGACATCATCACCGGCTTGCTGCGCAACAAGTACAAATTCGATGGGGTGGTTTGCACCGATTGGGGTTTGGTGACGGATGCACACATGGGTCCCGTCACTTGGCCCGCCCGTGCCTGGGGCGCAGAAAAATTGAGCGAGGAAGACCGTGTTTTGAAAATCATCCAAGCAGGTTGCGACCAGTTCGGAGGCGAAAGTTGCCCGCAGCACGTGGTCAGTTTGGTAAAAAAAGGCAAGCTCTCCGAGGCGAGAGTGAACGAGTCGGTGCGCCGCCTGCTGCGCCAAAAATTCCAGTTGGGTTTGTTCGACAATCCTTACGTAGACGTGAACGTGGCGCTGGAAACATTGGGCAGGGCGGACTTCCGGGAGGCTGCCGAACTCTCGCAGCGGCGAGCCATGACCTTGCTGAAAAACGCTGATAATCAAGGTAAAAAAGCCCTGCCGCTGGCATTTGGCAAGCTGAAAATTTACGTCAAAAACATCAGCGAAGAAGCTGCCGCCGCCTACGGAACAGTGGTTGGCGACCCGAAAGATGCGGACGTCGCTATCGTCCGGCTGAACACGCCCTGGACGCCGGTTGAGTCGCAAAACATGTTTGCAAGAATGTTCCACCACGGCGACCTCGATTTCAAAGGCAGTCAACTCGACAGCCTGGTGCAATTGATGAAAACCCTGCCCACCATCGTGGACATTTACCTCGACCGACCCGCCGTCATTCCTGAAATTTCGCAACATGCCGCCGGTTTGCTGGCAGACTTCGGCGCAAGTGACCTGGCAGTTTTGGACGTGGTTTTTGGCAGGCACAAACCGGGCGGAAAATTGCCTTTCGAGTTGCCTTCGTCCATGGTTGCGGTGAAAAATCAGAAAGAAGACTTGCCGCATGATTCGGAGAAGCCGCTGTATAAATTTGGGTTTGGAATGAGTTATTGATTGAGCGTAACGACTTACCATCCTCTCCCCCACCCGTTTTTCCCGAGCCGGCTGGGATTAGATGAGGGAATTGGAAATTGAGGCTGTCTCATAAGTCAACTTCAAAATTTGGACGCAGAATTTTTTTAAACACATAGTCACATAGAGTCACATAGTATTTGGGCTATGTGGCACTATGTGACTATGTGTTGAAATTAAATTCTGCGTGGTTTTTCAAAAACTGACTTTTGAGACAGCCTCAATTTCCCAATATCCCAATATCTCAATTTCCACCACCGCCTTCCTTCTTCTTCTTTTTCAGCAAATCTTCCAGCTTCTTTTTGCCTTCTTCCACTTTTTTGCCGGTCTCCTCGCCGACCTTTTCTTTCACTTCCGTTCCAACTTTTTCACCGGCTTTTTTGGCAGCCTCGGCGGCACGTTTTTCAGCTTCAGCCTGGGCTTTTTTGGCGGCGGCGTTGGCGATGGAGTCGGCTTTGGCTTTTTGCTCCTGCAATTTCTTTTCGGCTACGGCTTTGGCGGCGTCCAGTTTTTCCTGCGCCGCTTCTTCAATTTTAGCGGTAGCGGCTTCTTTCAAAGTGGACTTGCCCTCCGAGCCGAGAATTTTAAAGCCCAATTTCGGGTCAGTAATGCTGCCGCCAATGTTGATTTGGACGTTGACAAACTCGCCTGCGTTCACGTCGAGACCCAGTTTCGAGGCTTCTTTTGACAGGAATTCCAAGCCGGAATTGGCGGCTGCGCCAAGCGGGTTCTTGCCAATTTTTTCACGTGGAATTTTTGCCACGATTTGATAATCCATGCCGCCTGCCAGCTTGTGCGAGCCGCCGATTTTCATCGCAATGTCCTGAAACACATAGTCGAAGGGGTCTAAAACCACCGCCCCGTCTTTCACGGTGAACCAGTTTTTGCTGTTCTTAATCTTGATGCCTTTGAAAGCGTCCACGTTCAATTTGTCCCCGACTTTTTCGAGCGGCGCAAAGCCGTTGATGGCGGCGTCAATCGTGTGCAGCAAACCTTCGGCGGTGAGCGTGGACAGGTCGGGCGTCAGGTCGGGTTTGAGGACGCTGCTCATCGTGATTTTTGCATTGAAAAGACCCTGCATGAATTTGGCAATTGGCGCAATGGTCTGGAAAGAATTGAAGGCGGCAAACGAATCCTGGAACTTCAATTTTTGCAGGTTCATGCCAAAATCGAAGCGAGGTTTTGCCGGGTTTTTGGTGTCGTAGCCGCCGTTGAGTTCGAGCGTTCCGCCCAAGCCGTTGGCGGTCATGTTTTGCAGGGTCACCGCTTGGTTTGCCACTGCCAGGCTGCCGTTCAGGTTGGTCAAGTCCATGTTCGTGTACTTCACTTTTCCGATGTTGGCGTCAATCGCCATGTTGATGTTGGCGGGGACGAGGATAGGTTCGGTGGCGACAGGAGCGGAGGTTGCGGTTGCCGTTGCGGCAGACTCATCGGTCATAAACTGATTGAGGTTCAGGTAGTTGGAGCGGATGGCGATTTTACCACCGAGGGTTTCATTGTAAAAAACGTAGTTCCAAACGTTGGTCAGGTTGCCGCTGGCGGCGATGTCGCTGTCGCCAATTTTCATGCTGAACTGGTCGAGGGTGAGCAGGCTGGGTTTGAAATTGCCAACTGCTACGAGGTCGGTGATTTTATAGACGTCGTAGTCCAGCTTTTTCACCTGAGCGTCCATCGAGAAGT
>CAZHLB010000059.1:0-16162 GCA_964533005.1 uncultured Saprospiraceae bacterium | reverse complement strand
CTGGTTCCGCACCGGGACGAGTTTTCCGAAACGGTCGGCTACCGCATCGAGAGCGCAGAAAAGTCGCTGCTTTTCATTCCCGACATTGACAAATGGCATCTCTGGCAAAGGGATATTTTGGCGGAAATCAGGCAGGTGGACTATGCTTTGCTCGACGGGACTTTTTTTCAGAATGGTGAAATTCCCGGCAGGGACATGAGCGAAATCCCGCACCCTTTTATCGTGGAAAGCCTTGAAACTTTCGCTCCGTTGCCACCGCAGGAAAGAGCGAAGGTGCATTTCATCCACTTCAACCATACGAATCCGGTGTTGTTGGAGAGGGGTGGCGAGCGAAAAAGGGTGGTGAAAGCGGGGTTTGGGGTGGCGGAGGAAGGAGCGATGTTTCTACTTTAAAAACAAAAACCTCTATTCGGCATGCAGCTTTTTCACAAACCAACTCAAACACTCGTTGAAGCGGAAATCGAGCTTATTGCCAAAGATGATTGGCGAGCCATCAAAAAGAACCGCTTTGGGTTCGATTGGAAAACAGAAAAGCACCTTGAAGTTTACAAGTTGTTTTTGCCGGAAGATGGTAAAATACTTGGGCTAATGTCTTTGGCAGATGTGCCGGAAGAATTTAGGATTGAAATAAACTTGCTTGAGTCCTCGATTGAAAATGTAGGAAGAGACAAAGAATATGAACACATCGCAGGCTGTTTGATTGCATTTGCTTGCAGGCTTGCATTTCAACGTGGATATCAAGGATTCGTGTCGCTGACTCCAAAAACAAAGCTCATCGGGCACTACCAAAAAGCTTATGGTTTCGAGCAATTTGGCAGGCAATTTGGCACTGATTTTTACAACTCGAAGCGGTTAATTCAAAAATATCTGGAACATGGCGAAGCAAAATAATAATCTGAACGAGCAAGAAATGGCGGAGGCATATATCTATCCTCATGGCTTGACGGCAGCGGAAAAAACAACCGCAGACGCCGAGTTGAAAACGCTCCGGCTTCAGCGGTTGAAACAAATGAGCGCCGAGGAAAAAATGTATGGCAACTTGCTCGGACTTAAATATCAAATGGAAGACTACCTCAAACGAGGAGCATTTTCAGAAAAATGCAGCTTCGGCGCATTCCTAAAGTCCTATTTGCAAGTTTTGAACAAGAATCCCAAAGAATTTGCCGCCGAAATCAGCTTGCCGCTCACAACTCTCAATTATTTAATGGAAGATAAAAAAGACCCTTCGCCAGAGCTTGTTTTTCGCCTCGAGCGACATTCGGGCAGGGTAATTCCTGCTTTGCTTTGGTGGAAATTGGCAGCAAGAAAAGTGGAGAACAATATCCAAAAAGATACTTTGACGAGAAAAAAAGAGGCGGCTAAGGTGAAGAATGAATTGCAGTTTCAGTTCTAATAAATTTCAGCACATCAATTTTATCAACATGATTACCATTTCAACCACCGCTCGAATCACGAAAGAACAGCCATACATCTGGCTGGAGGGAGTGCCGGAAGGTTTTTATAAGGTCGTAATCATCTTGGAGCCAATTGGAAACTTACAAGAAAAAAAGCCTCCTGTTGCAGGATTTGGCAAAGGCAAATTTGAAATGTCGGATGATTTCAACGAGCCTTTAAAAGATTTTAAAGACTACTTGTAGTGACCATTTTTTCAAGAAATAAAACATTCAACATGAAGCTTTTCAAATCCCGTTCCTTCAAGCCGATAGCTATCGGCTTCGCCCTCGTCACCCTCCTCCTGGCTGGCATGGCGACCACCTTCATCACCACCGTCGGCGGCAATTACTTCGAGATTGCCAAAAACATCGAGATTTTCACCAATCTCTACAAGGAGGTCAATACTTATTACGTGGACGAAGTTGACCCGGCGAAACTCATGCGCACCGGCGTGGATGCCATGATGGAGAGCCTCGACCCGTTCACCAACTACATTTCCGAAAGCGACATCGAAGGCTACCGCTTCATCACCGAAGGCAAATACAACGGCATCGGCGCTGACATTCGCATCATTGACAAACTGCCTACGGTCATGTCACCTTACGAAGAAAGCCCTGCCATGAAAGCAGGTTTGAAGGCGGGCGACCAAATCACCGCCATAGATGGCAAATCGGCAGAAGGCAAGACGACCGATGAGGTCAGCGCCATTTTGAAAGGCTATCCCGGCACGGAAGTCGAGCTATCCATTCGCCGACCCGGCGAGAGCAAAGAATTGAAAATCAATCTCGTGCGGGATGAAGTGAGCGTGTCGAACGTGCCGTTTTCAGGCATGGTTTCCGGCGACGTTGGCTACATCGCACTCACCACTTTTACCAGGGAAGCCGGCCGGCACGTCGCTAAGGCGCTCGAAGATTTGAAGGTGGAACAGCCCAACCTCAAAGGCGTCATCCTCGACCTGCGGGGCAACGGCGGCGGCTTGCTGTCGGAGGCGGTGGACGTATCTAACGTGTTCATTCCCAAAGGCGAAATGTGCGTCAGCACGAGGGGCAAGGTGAAAGATTGGGACAGAAGTTTCAAAACTTTGAATGCCCCGGTGGACTTGAACGTGCCGCTCGTGGTGCTCATCAACAAGAACTCGGCGTCCGCTTCCGAAATCGTTTCCGGCGTCATTCAAGACCTCGACCGGGGCGTACTAATTGGGCAACGCAGCTACGGCAAGGGTTTGGTGCAAAACACCCGTGACATTGGCTACAACGCCAAAGTGAAACTGACCACCGCCAAATATTACATCCCCAGCGGCAGGTGCATTCAAAGCGTCGAATACAAAGACGGTGAGCCGGTTGACGTGCCCGACAACAAGCGCACCCCCTTCAAAACCCGCAACGGCAGAACCGTCCTCGACGGCGGCGGGGTGAAGCCCGACCTGGTGCTCGACCTCGACGCCGGCAGCGATATCCTCAAGACGCTGGACGAGAAAAACATCGTCTTCAATTTCGTCACCCAATGGTGCCTGAAAAACCCGAATCCCGCCGACCCGGAGACGTTCCATTTCACGCAATGGGATGATTTCGTGCAATTTTTGGCGAAGCAAAATTTCGAGTTCGACACCGAAAGCGAGAAGCTCATTCAGCAATTGAAAGACCGCTCGAAAGAGGATGGCTACATTGCCGAAGCCGACCTCAAGACTTTCGAAGCCAAAATCATCGAAGCCAAAAAAGCCGACCTCGCCAAGCACAAGGATTTCATCGTGGATATGATTGAAAAGGAAATCGTGAGCCGCTACCACTATGAAAAGGGGCGCATTAAAGTGGGTTTGCGGAATGATATGGAGATTAAAGAGGCGGTGAAATTATTCGGGGACAAGGCGAAGTATGATGCGTTTTTGGAAGGGTAAATGTCCTGCCATAATTGAACACTGATGTTGCTCAATTTTTCTCCAAAGAAAAATTAGAGCAACATCAGTTTAATTTTGCCCTATGGAAATAGAATTGCTAAGATTAAAAGAACGAGTGGAAATCGCTTTGGAAATAGGCGAAAGTTATTACCGCGAGTTCAAATCCGCCTTCAAATCTGAGTTTGAGAATGGTGTTGAAAAAAAACAACCAAGGGATTTAAAAGAGGTTTGTCAAAATATTGGAAAAACATTAGTTGCATTTGCTAATGCAGATGGTGGAGAATTATTTATCGGCATAGAAGATGATAATACCGTGTCTGGCTTGCCTTTTAGTGATGAGAAGAACAAAGCGCTGCTTAAAGCTCCTGAATTTTATGTGCATCAGGATACTCCACTGCCATTAAAAAGAGCTACTATTATTGAATACAACGGCAAAAAAGTGGCTTATTTTTCAGTTGAAAAGGGAGCAAAGTATGTCCACCTTACAAGCAAGGGTGAATGTTTTCAAAGAAAAGACCGGGAGTCTGTCCCCACCGCTTCAGAGCAAATCCGTTTTGCCAGAGAGGAAGAAGTATCAAGAGAATATGACCGCCAGTTCGTGGAATTGGCAAATGTAAATGACTTAGATATAACACTGGTGAACTCGGTTGCACAAAAAATATCCAAGGCGATGTCTGCTGAGAAATTCCTGCAATACTTGGAATTAGCGGAGTATGACGGAAACAGACTACGATTGAGAAGAGCTGCTTTGTTGTTGTTTGCAAAGAACCCGACTAAATGGCACCCTCGCTCTCAAGTGAGAATCTTGCGCGTTAAAGGTACAGACGAGAAAACCGGGGAAGATTTTAATCTGCATGAATTGGCGGAAGTTCGCGACAATATATTTAAATTGATTGAAGAAAGCTGGGAAGCCCTGCGTCCTCATTTGACAGAAACTAGGTTTTCAAAAGACGGTCTGTTTAAAACTCAAATCATTTACCCTGAACTTGCTTGTAGAGAAGCCTTGACAAATGCCATTACGCATCGAGACTATAGCATGGAAGGAAGAGGCATCGAAATAAAAATTTTTGACGACAGATTGGAAATTTTAAGCCCCGGCAAATTATTGTCATCGCTGACCATCAAGGATTTGCAGGAACTTAAAGGTGTCCATCAAACACGAAACACTTATATTGGCAGAGTACTGAGAGAGTTTGGCTATATTCGTGAATTAGGTGAGGGTATAAAAAGGATGTATGAGTTGATGAAGCGTAATGAATTAGTACCGCCTCAAATTGAATCTCCCAACAAAAGCTTTATTGTCACGCTGTTTTACAAATTTATTTACTCTAAAGAAGAAAGAATATGGCTCGACCAATTTGCTTCTCTCAACCTTTCCCGCGAGCAGAAAACCGTTGTACGATTGGGAATGGATGGCAAGCTAATTTCCCCAAAGCAAATCATTGAGAACGTTGGCATTGTGGATATTGAGGATTATCGGTTGCTCGTCCAGTCCATGTACAGACTTGGCATTTTGACAAGTGAATTAAGCAAAACAGCAGCACAAAAAGAGGCGAAGGAAACAAGCACGCCTGTCAAGAGCATTCCCCGGTTTAAAATCATTGTACCCAATCAGCCATTACAAAAAGCCATTACTGATTTATCAAAAACGGAGAACACTGCCACTTCGCCAACGGCAAAACCAGCGACTGTCACTCAAACAGTCATGGTTGAAGATAATGCCGATTATGCCAAAATTTTTGTAAGCAATTTGGATTATGCCGTAACCGAAAAGGAGTTAATAAATTTCTTTTCTCCATTTGGTGAAGTGACAGATGTGTCTCTTCCCAAAAACTCCTATTCAGGAAAGCCAAAAGGCTATGGCTTTGTAGAATTTGAAAGTAAGGAATCCGTACAGAAAACCTTGGCTGATAAATCACCAAAATTTTTACTTGGCAGGCGATTGTTCATTCAAGAATTCAAAAAATTCTAACCATGCATTACCACCATCTCGGTCAAATCCCACCCAAGCGCCACACGCAATTCCGCAAGCCAGACGGCTCGCTTTACCACGAAGAATTATTTTCCACCGAAGGTTTTAGCAACCTATATTCCTTGCTTTATCACTGCCACCCACCCACGCAAATCGTGCAAGTGAGCGAGCCGTACAGCGTCGAGCCAAAGGTCGTTTGCGATAAACAGTTGAAACATCGCAGCTTAAAAGGTTTCCGCATTCAGCCGGAAGATGACTACCTGCAAAGCCGCAAGCCCGTCCTCGTCAACGACGACTGCAAAATCGTCCTCGCAGCGCCCCGGCAAAGCATGGACAATTATTTTTTCAAAAATGCAGACGCCGACGAAGTCCTATTTATTCACGAAGGCAGCGGCATATTGCATACAATGTATGGCAGCATTGAATTTGGATATGGCGATTATCTGGTAATTCCGAGAGGCACGACTTATCAGCTTGAATTTGACGACAAAAACAACCGCTTATTTATCGTTGAGAGCCATAGTCCAATCGTCACGCCGCACCGCTACCGCAATCAATTCGGGCAATTATTGGAGCATTCGCCTTTTTGCGAGCGGGATATTCGCAAGCCGGAAAATCTGGAGACACACGACGAGCAGGGCGAATTTCTTTTTTACATTAAAAAACAAGACCGAATTTATCCATATTATTAGCTGAGCCACCCATTTGATTTAATTGGCTGGGACGGATATGTTTATCCCTACGCATTTTCCATTCATAATTTTGAGCCAATCACCGGGCGGGTTCACATGCCACCGCCGATTCACCAGACTTTCGAGGCGAGAAATTTCGTGATATGCAGCTTCGTGCCGAGGCTTTTCGATTATCATCCACTTGCTATTCCTGCGCCGTATAATCATAGCAATATTGACAGCGATGAATTGCTATATTACGTGGATGGCGATTTTATGAGCCGGAAAAATGTGGAGCGTGGACAAATCACTTTGCACCCCGGCGGCATCCCGCACGGGCCCCATCCCGGCACGGTGGAAAAAAGCATTGGGGCTAAAGAAACCCGTGAATTGGCAGTGATGGTGGACACTTTCCGACCCTTGCGGCTGACGGAATTTGCGGTGAAAATCGAGGATGAGCATTATTACCAAAGCTGGCTGCCGGAGGGGGTTCATGCGAATGGAAATGGCGCAAATACTGGCGAGATTATGATTTAAAAAAGACAACTTTGCCCACGTATCGGACACCTCCAAGGTATCCGATATGTGAAGTAAACCAATCGGCAAATCATGCTTAATCATAAATTGCAAAATCAAGTCATAACCATTTTAAAGCCGTACCAACCGGAGCGGGTAGGCATTTTCGGCTCGTATGCGAGGGGAGAAAACAGGAAAAATAGCGACCTGGACATTCTTATAAAATTCAGGAACAGCATCGGGTTGCTCGAATTGGTGCAAATCGAGCAGGAATTGTCAGATACACTCGGAATTAAAGTGGACTTAGTCACCGAAGGCAGTTTAAAAAATCCACTCCTGAAAAAATATATCGAACAAGACTTAATCACCATCTATGAATGAAAAAGGACGACCTGATTTACCTGCATCATATCCGCTCTCGCCTTGCCATTTTTCCGTCTCTCTACTTTTTACTTTTGCCTTTTTACTTTTTACTTTAAATCTATGTACACCAAAGAAGAACAACGCCATCTTTTCGACCGCTCGAAATCCCTGCTTCAATCCAATGAAGTACCTACCGACACGGTCGCCGCCGCCAACCTCGTGGTGGACTTGCGCAAAGTCATCGTCTATCACGAATGGCGCTATTATTCGCTCAATGACCCCGTCATCAGCGATTTCGAGTACGACCAGCTTTACAAAAGATTGGAAGCGCTCGAAAAAGCGCACCCCGAACTGCAATCGCCCGACTCGCCAACGCAGCGGGTGAGCAGCGATTTGACCGAAGAAATTGCGCAAGTCGCCCACCTGCGCCCGATGCTTTCTCTCGACAACAGCTACGATGCCGATGACCTCAACGACTTTGATGAGCGCATCAAAAACTACCTCGGCTTGGCGCTCGACACGGACATCGAATATTGCGTAGAGCCAAAATTCGACGGCGGCACGATTGCCCTGGTTTTTGAAAACGACCGCCTCGTGCGGGCTGCCACTCGTGGCAACGGCGCCATCGGCGACGAAATCACGCCGAATATTCGCACCGTTCGCACCGTGCCGTTGCGGGCGGCATTTTCAAAACATGGCGTCAGCAAAGTGGAATTGCGGGGCGAGGCGCTGATTCGCAAAGACGTTTTTAAAAAACTCAACGAGCAGCGAGCCGCCGACGGGCTGACCCTTTTTGCCAACCCCAGAAATGCCGCCACCGGTGGCTTGCGCACCAAACACCCGCAGGAAACCGCCGCCCGCCGCATCGAAGCCTTTGTGTATCAACTCGGTGTGGCGGAAGATGAAAACGGAAACTCCGTTTTGCGGCGCTTCAACACACACGATGCGACGATTGAATTGCTTGGTAGCCTGGGCTTCAAAGTGCCTCAACCCCCCTCGAGGGGGGGCAGGGGGGGTGACGGCGAGCGAAAAGTCTGCAAAAACATTGCGGAGGTGATTGCCTTTTGCAACGAATGGCAAGCCAAGCGGGAAGATTATCCTTACGAAATCGACGGCATGGTCGTCAAAATCAACCGCCTCGATTTGCAGGAGCGGGTCGGCTCGACGGGGCACCATCCCCGGTGGGGCATCGCCTTCAAATTCCAGGCGAAACAGGCGACTACGAAGCTGTTGAGCGTGGATTTTCAGGTAGGAAAAGTGGGCAGCATCACGCCCGTCGCCAAGCTGCAACCGGTGGCACTGGCAGGCGTCACCGTGTCGAGCGTGTCCATGCACAACGAGGATTTTATCAGAAACAAAGACATCCGCCTCGGCGACACGGTGCTTGTGGAACGGGCGGGCGACGTGATTCCGTACATCGTCAAGCCGATGGAAGAACTGCGGGATGGCTCGGAGGAGGTGATTTTGTTTCCCGAAAACTGCCCCGTCTGCAACTTCCCGCTCGTGCGCCCGGAGGACGAAGCCATCTGGCGTTGCGACAATCCGACCTGCGAAGCGCAAGTCGTGGCGAGGCTCATCCATCACGCCAGCAAGCACGCCATGGACATCGAAAGTTTGGGCGAAAGCACCATCGAAAAATTCTACAAGCTCGGCTGGCTGCACTCCATCGCTGACATTTACCAACTTGATTACGAAGAAATTGCGAAGTTGGAAGGCTTCGGCAAGAAGTCCGCCGACAACCTGCGAGCCGCCATCGAAAAGGCAAAAAAGCAACCCATCCACCGCTTCCTGCATAGCCTGAGCATCCACCACTTGGGCATCAAAGCCAGCAAATCCATCGCCGCAGAAATTGACCACGTGATGGATTTGAAAGACTGGGATGAGCAGCGTTTTTATCAAATCCGAGACATCGGGCCCGTCGTCACTGGCAACGTGATGCGGTTTTTTCAGAATGAAAAAAACGTGGCGTTGCTGGAAGAATTGGAAGCCCTCGGCGTGAACTTCCGCCAAACCGCCGATGACCGCCCGAAACGAGTCAGCGCCGATGCGCCGCTCGCCGGGAAGACCATTTTATTCACCGGCACTTTGTCAAAAATGGGACGGAAAGAGGCGACGGAAAAGGCGGAAAGTCTCGGCGCAAAAAGCATGAGCGGTGTCAGTGCGAACCTGAATATTCTGGTTGTCGGCGAGGACGCAGGCAGCAAATTGAAAAAGGCGCAGGCGCTCGGCACGGTGCAAATTTTGACAGAGGATGAGTTCCTGGATTTGATTGGAGAGCAATGATTTTTCAGGTGGAATTTTTTGGAAAAAATTCCATCTGAAAAATCACTTCTCTCCGCAAGGTTTTTTCCCTTTGTCGCTCACCAAATCAATTGAAGCATGAAATCAATTCTCACTTTCTTTTGCCTCGCTGCACTGCTGTTCGCTTGTGGCGACTCTTCTGAAAAAGACTCCGCTGCCGCCAAACCTGCCGCCCAGGACGGCGAAAAGGTCTATAAATCTTACTGCGTGACCTGCCATGGAATTTATGGCGACATGGGCGCAAGCGGCGCTTTCAACCTCACCACCTCGACGCTTTCCGTGCCTCAGCGGGTCGAAGTCATCACCAACGGCAGGGCTGGGACGGCGATGATTGGGTTCCAGCAGCAGCTTACCGAGGAAAAAATCCAGGCGGTGGCGGAGTACACTTTGAAGCTGAAAAAGTGAGCGGTGCGGCTTTCAAAAAAATGAAAGCTTTCGAACCTGGAAATGTACCTCGTGCCGCTGAGGTATTTTACATTAATGGCAGCAACGGACACGTATCGGATACCTTTGAAGGTATCCGATACGTAGTTTGCAAAACAAGTACAAAATGAACAATCGCAACTTCCTCGCTTCCCTGGTTGCACTCCTTTTTTTCCTCGGAATAACAGCCAAACTCGAAGCCCAAACTGGCGTCGGAGCCAAGCCCATCAAGGGCGCCAAAGTCTATCTCGACGGTTCAAAAAAGAAACTCCACAAAAACTGGACGTATTGGAAAGGGCCCCGCCTCTCCGCTTCGTTGCCTGTCAAGTGGCCCATCGTCAACGACCCTGCGGGGAAAGGCAAAGTGGTCAGCAGTAACGACCCCAACCCCAATGCTGCAAAGGGTTTGTACGGCAGCGCCGACCTTGTGACGAAAGAAGAATTCCGGGATTTCCGGCTGCACGTCGAGTTCATGGCAGCAAAGCCCGGCGGCAACAGCGGCGTCTATCTTCAAAACCGCTATGAAATCCAAATCCTCGACGGCGACAGCACCACGCATGGCATGGCGGCGGTCATCAACGAAAAAGCAGCGCCCTACAAAATATACAATGGCACGGGCAATTGGAATGCGTATGATATAGTATTTCGGGCAGCTCGTTTTAAGGATGGCAAATTAGTGGAAAGACCAATGGTCACGATGTATTTCAATGGCGTCAAAGTGCATCAAAATCAACCGATTATGCAGGTGTGGGGTGGCCCGAATTCTGGCATTGACGGGGGAAACGACGGTGGCAAAGGCATCACCGATACGCCTGGCGGCTTGAAACTGCAAGCGGAAGGACATGACATATTGTATCGCAACATTTGGATAAAAAAATTAGATTTAATAAGGCCGGATACGGACTTTTAATTCACTCAAAATAAGCGTGATGAATAAGATTTTCACTTTCTTTTTCGGGTTGTTTTTCATTCAAAACCTGTCCGCTCAAATAACTGTCAGCGGCTATAATCACGTCGCTCTCGCCGTAAAAGACATCAATGAAAGCGCCCGGTTTTACCGGGAAATTATCGGGCTGGAGCCTATCGAAGTGCCCGACCATTTGAAAGCCATACGCTCCTGGTTTAAAATTGCACCGGGACAGGAATTGCACCTGTTAGCCGGACGCACCTTTCCCGTGACCAATAATGACCCGAATCTCGCCCATTTTTCACTGACCATTCCCGACGCCGACCCGGTGGAAGCATATCTGAAAACCAAAGGCTTGCCCTACTTGCGCCAGCAGCGTTTCGACGGGGCATGGCAAATCTATATTGCCGACCCGGATGGCTATTTTATTGAACTCAACGAGCCGAAAGTGCCGTGGCGCTACCTGTTCAACAACAAAGATTTAAGCGGTTGGGACACCTATTTGGGAGCGCAATTTCCCCCGGTTGGCGAAGACCGTACGGGCGTCCAACCCATCGGTTTGAATATTGACCCGAAGCAGACTTTCAGCGTCGTGACGGAAGACGGGCAAAAGGCACTTCGCATTTCCGGCGAGCATTTCGGCGGCATTTCGACGACGGAGGATTTTGAAAATTACCACCTCCAATTGCAATTCAAATGGGGCAAACACAAGTACCATCCGAAGGAAAATGCCAAAATGGACAGCGGCGTGCTTTATCATGCCAACGGCGAGCATGGCGTAGATTGGGGTTTTTGGATGCAGTCGCAAGAGTTCCAGGTGCAGGAGGGCGACTGCGGTGATTATTGGGGCGTGGCAGGCGCTATATTTGATATTCCGGCAAAAAAATACGGAGAAAAAGATTGGATATACGACCCTGCTGGCAAGCTGATGACTTTTATGGACAAGACGCCTGTCGGTCGCCATTGCATTAAATCACCCGACGCCGAAAAGCCAACCGGAGAATGGAATACGCTCGATTTATATTGCTTCGGAGACAAAGCAATTCACGTGGTAAATGGCAAAGTAAATATGATATTGTATAATTCCCGGCGTCCCGGCGAGAAAGGCATGGAGCCTTTAGCCAAAGGGAAAATTCAACTGCAATCGGAAGGGGCGGAAATTTTTTACCGCAATATTCGCATACTTCCTATTTCGCAATTACCGGCGGAATTAATGAAGCCATAATTTTCAATCATGATTAAATCAGGCTTAGTTAAAAATATCCCCAGTTCACCCCAAGTGTTCCCACCTCTGCTGCCGCCAGTGGCAAACAAGCGGCAGCAGGTGATTTTCATTGCCTCGCATACTTCCCCATCACTTCCGCTGTCCCCAGCACATTCCCTTTCATCGCTGACTCCACCTCTTTTTTTGTAGCGCCGACCCGCAAATCCAGCGTCGTTCCCAGAGCATACAACCTGAAAAAATAGCGATGCGTCCCCGACGGCGGGCAGGGCCCGCCATAGCCGGTGTTCCGCCAGGAATTTACGCCGGAAAGCGTTCCTTCCGGCAGTTCCGTACCGATGGTCAAGCCTTCGGGTAAGCTGCGGGCGTCGGACGGCAGGTTGAAAAGCACCCAATGTACCCAATCGCCATTCGGGGCGTCGGGGTCGTCGCAGATGAGGACAAAAGATTTTGTGCCTGCGGGCGGGTCGCTCCATTCCAGGGCGGGCGACTCGTCTAAGCCGTCACAAGTGAATTTGGCGGGAATCATGCCGCCGTTGGAAAAGGCTGGGCTGGAAATTGAAAAGTTTGGTGAGTTCATATCATTCGGTTTTTGAAAAGGAAGTTCAAATTTTAGAAAGGCTTGCCCGGCGGAACGTTCAATGTTGCCGGTAACGAATTCCGAAACCCCAAATCCGAAATCAAATAAGTTTCCACCAAGGAATGAACATCACTTTCGTCCCGTCCACCTCCACTTCTGCTGACAGGTTGAGGTTGACCACCCAGGCTTCCGAGGGCTGGTAAAGACTAATGAAATTGCGGAATGAGCGAGTGAGGGAAGGCTTGCCAAACGACAGGCACTTTGCTTCGACCGGCAACACGTCGGAGGTTTTGTCGAGCACAAAATCCACTTCCGCCTGGTCTTTCGTGCGCCAAAATCGAAGCGGGAGAAACTCGTTGGCGGCTTTTTCCGACAGCAATTGAAAGATGAAATTTTGAAACAGCATGCCCAGCGACGGCAGCCCGCCGAGCCTGCCAGCCAAGCCAAGCGCAGAGTTTCTCATGCCGAGGTCGGTGAAATATAGCTGCGGCGACTTGGTCAGTTCCTTGCCCGGGTTGCGGAAAAATGGCGGCAACGTCTTCACTAAAAAAGTCTTTTCAGCGTACCAGAGATAGTTTTTCAGGGTCGGCTGCGACAAGCCCGTTTCAATCGAAAGCCCTGAATAGTTGAGGGTGTTCCCGGTTCGGTCGGCAAGCAGGCGGATGAGCAAGTTGAATGCCTGCGTCTTTTCCAATTTCAACAGGTAGGCAATGTCTTTTTCCAAATAGCTCTGAAAAATCTCCTGCAACAGCAGCCGCTTTTCACGAGCCGCTTCTTCGGTGACCACTCGTGGGTAGCCGCCAAAATTCAGGTACTCGACCAACAAAAGTTCTGTTTGCTCTGGCTCCATTTCAAGCCGCTCGTTCAAGTTTTCACTGTAACGATAACCTGTTTTGAAGTCTGCAAACTCCCGGAAAGTCACCGGCGAAAGCTCGAAAACCCGCTTCCTGCCTGCCAGCGACTCGTGAATTTTTTCTTTCAGTTCCAGGCTGCCCGAACCTGAAACCACCAATTTCCAAGGCAATTGCTGGTCGAAAATGCCTTTCAAAAACAAGCCTGCGTCTTCCCGTCGCTGAATTTCATCCACGAAAATGTAGGCAGGTTTATTCCCTGTTTCCAAGCGTACTTTTTGGATGAACCGCTCCTGGCTTTGAAAATGGGCAAAATCATGCTCCACGTCTAAGTTGAAAAAAAGGGTGAAATGCCCTTGCTCATTGAGTTCATCCCGAAGCGCCCGAAGCAAGGTGGTCTTTCCAACTTGCCTTGCCCCGACGAGCAAAGTGATTTCTTTTGCCTCAAGATGCGAGCGAAGTTCCGGCAGAAGATTGCGTCTGATTTCCATTTAACCCGATAATTTTGAAAGTCAAATGTAGAAATTATCGGGTTATTCTTGAAGTGCCCCTCGTGTCGGCAATCCGGCAAGCTGAAAAATGAAGGTTGCCTATCTTCGCCTCCCGCAAATTTTTTTTAGCCGAACCTGAAGGTGACACCTGGGAAAACGAGTCCCCCGCTCAAAAGACTTTTTCCCAGGCGCCACCTTTAAGTCTGCATTTTTAAAAATCACCGACATGAAAAAACTAATTCTGTCTCTAACCTTCCTCCTCGCCGCTCGCCTCGCCTTTGCCGTCGAAGGGATGTGGCTTCCGCTCCTGCTGGGCTTGCTCAACGAAAAAGAAATGCAAAGCATGGGCATGAAAATGAGCGCCGAGGACATTTACAGCGTCAACAAAGGCTCGCTCAAGGATGCCATCGTGCATTTTGGCGGCGGCTGCACGGCGGAAATTATCTCCCCGCAAGGTTTGATGCTCACCAACCATCATTGCGGTTTTGGGCAAATTCAGGCGCATAGTTCGCTGGAACACAATTATTTAGAAGACGGCTTTTGGGCAAAAACGATGAAAGACGAACTGCCCAACCCAGGCTTGACAGCCACCCTCATCGTCCGAATCGAGGACGTGACCGAGGCGGCGCTTCGTGGCGTGACCGCCGACATGGACAAGCGCACCCGCCAGTCCACCATTGACAAAAACATCGAAGGGCTGAAAACGCAGGTGACCAAAGCGGCGCACGAGGAGGTGATGTTCCGCCCGTTTTTCAATGGCAATCAATACTTTATGTTCGTCACCATGACCTACCGGGACGTGCGACTGGTGGGCGCTCCGCCTTCCAGCATCGGAAAATTTGGCGCTGACACCGACAACTGGGTCTGGCCCCGGCACACCGGCGACTTTTCGATGTTCAGAATTTATGCAGGCAAAGACAATCTGCCTGCCGACTACTCGCCCGACAACAAGCCTTACCAACCCAAGCATTTCCTGCCCATTTCGCTCGACGGCGTTGCCGAAGGCGACTTTACGATGGTCTTCGGTTTCCCAGGTAGAACGAATGAGTACCTGCCCGCTGTCGCCGTCCAGCAACTCATGGATGTGATTGACCCTGCCAGAATTGCCGTTCGGGACAGGACTCTGGCAATCTGGGACGCTGCCATGCGAGCCGACGCCGAGGTGAAATTGCAATATGCCTCGAAGCAGTCGGGGCTTGCCAATTCCTGGAAAAAATGGGAAGGCGAGGTGCTCGGCTTGCGCTCGACGGGTGCGGTGGCAAAAAAACAGGCTTACGAAAAGGATTTCATGAAGGTCGTTGCAGTCAATCCTGCTTTTGCGAGCTACGCCAACTTGATTCCTGATTTTGAAAAATTGTACAAGGAAATCGAGCCGTTCGCTGGCGCAAAAACTTACTACGACGAGCTGCTGGGAGCGGGAAACATCGAGCTTTTGCGAGCCGCCGCCCGTTTCAACAACCTCGTCAAAGCCTACAACAACAACGGCGAGGCTGGTTTTGAGGCAGAAAAAAAGAAGCTGCTCGAAGGCTTGGACGGCTTTTACAAAAACTACCGCCCCGAAATTGACCGGCAGGTTTTTGCCAGCCTGATGGAGCTTTTTCTGAAAAAAGTGGACAAGCAATTCCTGCCAGAACACCTGCTCATCTTCGCCGACGACCAGGACAACGACTACCAAAAAATGGCTGCCGAACTTTTCTCGCACACCTTCCTGACCAAGCCGGAAGAAGCCAAACACATCCTCACGCTGGCAAGCGGCGACGTGATGAAGGGCATCCAAAATGACCCCGCCTGCCGTCTGGCATTGGCGATGGCGGATGCCTACGCCGCGAAAATCACCGCCAAATACAACGAGCTGAACGAGCGCATCGAAGCCTTGCAGCAGACCTATATGAAGGCGCAAATGGAGGTGTTTTCGCAAAAGAAATTTTACCCGGACGCCAACGGAACCATGCGGGTCAGCTACGGCAAAGTGCAAGGCTACCACCCCAGGGACGCCGTGAGCTACGCCTCGAAAACTTACCTCGATGGGGTGATGGAAAAGTACGTGCCCGGCGACTACGAGTTCGACGTGCCTGCCCGCCTGCGGGAGCTTTACGAAAAGAAAGACTACGGTCAATACGGTGAAGGAAACCGGCTGCCGGTTGCGTTCACCGGCTCAAACCACACGACCGGCGGCAACAGCGGCAGCCCCGCTATTGATGCGCACGGCAATTTGATTGGCTTAAACTTCGACCGGGTCTGGGAAGGCACGATGAGCGATTACAATTACGACCCCAGCATCTGCCGCAACATCATGGTGGACATTCGCTACGTGCTTTTTATCGTGGATAAATTTGCCGGGGCGAGCCATCTGGTGAATGAAATGAAGCTGGTGCATCCGAAAAAGCAGCAGCCGAAGGTTCAACCTTTCACGCCTGCCGCCAAAGTCAAGCCGGCGGCGAAAACGAAAGTGCAGCAAGTGCCGGTGGAGAAGGAATAAAGCGCTTCTTCTTTTGATTAAATGATTGACGATTACATGATTACATGATTGTTGATGG
>CAZHLB010000058.1:0-16329 GCA_964533005.1 uncultured Saprospiraceae bacterium | reverse complement strand
AATAAAGTTGATGCTGGGACGCATTAACTTTATTAACCCTCATCAACCCTTATCAACCATCACCCTCGGCACCCCAAATGAGACGTGCGGCGAAGGTAAGGCAAGCTTCAGGAATCCGCCAAGAGCATCTGCCGGTCACGCCACTCGGCGGGCGTCAGACCGAACTCCTGCTTGAAGACCCGGCTGAAATAACTGGGGTCGTTGAAGCCTGCGTCGAAGGCGATGGAAGTAACGCTAAGGGCTTCATTTTGAAGCAGTTCTTTCGCTTTTTGCAGGCGCAGGTGACGGATGAATTTGGTGGCGGAACAGCCCGTCAGCGCCGATAATTTTCGGTGCAATTGCGAGTGGCTCATGCCGATTTCCCTGCAAAGTTCTTCCACCGAAAATTCGCAATCGTCTAAGTGCGACTCAACGGCTCGACGGACTTTTCTGAGGAAATAATCTTCTACTTGGGCGACTTGCGAGGCAATTTGCGACTCGTCTTTTTCAGTCGCCTGGGCTTCGGTCAAGCCTGCCGCAGAGCGGTAGCGGCGCTGCAAAGTCAGCCGCAATTCCAGCAGTTTTTTGATGCGGAGTAACAGTTCTTCTTTTTGAAATGGCTTGGCGAGGTAGGCGTCGGCGCCCATTTCCAAACCTTCGAGCAGGCTCGGCTGGTCGGCTTTTGCGGTCAGCAAAATGATAGGGACGTGGCTCGTGCGCTCGTCGTTTTTCAGGAAACGGCAGACTTCAAAGCCGTCTTTGTGCGGCATCATCACATCGGAAACGATGAGGTCGGGGATGATTTCGGTGGCGATTTCGAGGCCTTCCTGACCATCTTTGGCGACGGCGAGGCGGTAGCTGCCTTGCAGGCAGGCGGCGAGATAGGCAACTACGTCGGGGTTGTCTTCGATGAGCAAAATGGTTGATTGCTGATTGTTAATTGCTGATTGCTGGTGGGGTTCGGGCTTGATGGGTGCAATCGGAATGGCTTGATTTTGAGAGGGTTGCCTTTTAGGCTGGGGTTGAAATTCAGCCACCTTTTCAGGAACTGCCGGGCGGAATTTTAGCGCCGAGGCGACAGTAGGCGCTTGGCGTCCTTCCATTTTCACCGGCAGGGAAAGTTGAAATTCCGTGCCTTGCCCATGCCTGCTTTTCACGCTGATTTCACCATTCATCAGCCTGACCAATTCCTTCGTCAGCGCCAAGCCGATGCCGGAGCCTTCGCTTTGGCGTGTCGCCGAGTCGTCCACCTGGAAAAAGCGGTCGAAAATGTGTGGCAACTGCGCTTCGGGAATGCCGATGCCGGTGTCTCTGACTTTCAGGATAACGGATGAGGAATGAGGGATGAGGGATGAGGCAGCGTCGCTTTTCATTCCTCGTCCCTCATTCCTCATCCCTATTTGCACGTAAATGTTGCCGCCTTCCGGCGTGAATTTCACCGCATTCGACAGCAAGTTCGTGACGACCTGCTGCAATTTTTCCGCATCGAAATCCATCATCAACGTCTCCAAATCGCTCAGGAAATGCAGGCGGATTTGCTTGGTTTCAGCGAAAGAATGGAAGCTCTCCACGAGGTATTTCAAGTGACTGACCACGTCGCTGCGGACGAGGTTCAGGCTCATTTTGCCGTCCTCCAATTTTGCCAAATCGAGCATTTGATTGACCAATTGAAGCAGGTTTTGACCATTGCGTTCAATCATGTCCAAGCCTGGGCGAAACCAGTCGCCAGGGTTGTCTTTCACCTGTTTTGCCATGCCCAAAATGATGGTCAGCGGCGTGCGGAATTCATGCGTGATATTGGTGTAGAGCCTTGATTTTGCTGCATCCAATGCTCGCAGACGCTCGGTTTCAGCTTGCGCCAGGCGGCGGTTTACCTGGAATTTGTAGGCAAAATAAAGTGCCGCCACGCCAAGCAAAACCCAGAGCGACCAAGCCCACCAGGTCTTCCACCAGGGCGGCAAAATGACCACCCGGATTTCACTGCCCAACGTGTTCCAAACCCCTTCGCTGTTTGCGCCTCGTACTTTGAAAATGTAGGTTCCCGGCGGCACGTTGACATAGGTAGCTTGCCCGTCTTTGAGGTCGGTGCGCCAGGTGTCGTCGTAGTTTTTGAGCATGTATTCGAGGCGGTTGGCGTCGGGTTGGATGAAATCGAAACAGGCGATGGAGAATGCGAACAGGTGGTGGTCGAAGGGCAGGCGGATTTCTTTTTTCTCCCAAATGGCTTGCCCGCCAAGCAATTCGCTACCGGGTTCCACGAGCTGATTTTGCAACCTGAAACCAGTGATAGCGACCACCGGCTCATTGCGAAGAACAGCAGGCGAGGGTTTGGTTTTTTCAGAAAGCACCTTGTGAAAACCGCCGTAGCTGCCAAAAAGTACCTCGCCGTTGCGACGCAAAAAACCTGCGCCATAAATCATGGTCGCCGAGGTGACGCCGTGCTGCGAATCGTAGGGAAAAAAAGTTTCCGTCGCCGGGTCGAACTCAATCAAGCCGTCTTTGGCGCTCATCCAGATTTTTCCACTTGGCGCTATGACCAACGAACGGATGTCGTTGCTGGGCAGGCTGCTGTTCGAAACGGTGTATTTTTTGAACGTTCCAAGGACAGAGTCGAGGCGGCGGATGCCGTTCAGCGCCGTCGTGAACCAGAGATAACCCTCCTCATCCTCAGCCATTTGCACCACGCAGCCGAACTCGCCGGGCGGTGCAAACTTGAAATTCCGAAACACCTGGGCTGCCGAATCGAAGCGGCTGAGAAAAAGCGGTTCGCTGCCAACCTTGTCGGGCTTGCCGCCGCCGACCCAGATGTTGCCGAAGCGGTCTTCGAGCAAGCTCATGGCGAAATTGCCGCCCAACCCTTCGGCGATGCGGAAACGCTGGTGCCTGCCAGTTTTCGGTTCGTAACAGACGACACCTTCGCCGTAGGTGGCAATCCAAATATTGCCGTGCCGGTCTTCCAACGTCCTGCTCACCTGCACTTTTCCATCGAAAACTTTGGGCAAAATGCGCTCGGTCTTGCCCGATTTTGGGTCAATTTTTTTCAATGCGTCCGCTACGCCGACCCAGAGATTGCCGCTTTTATCGGTCGCCAAATTGTTGACGACCTGGGAATTCAAATTGCCATTTTGGTTGCCCGGATTAGGGTCATTGGCAAGATTGGTTGTCTTGCCGGTTTTCGGGTCGAGCGCCAGCAAACCGGCACCGCCAGCCGTGCCCACCCAAAGTTTGCCGGTGAGGTCTTCGGCGATGGCTTGCACGGAAATTTTTGGCGTCTCCACTGATTTAAGGTCTTGAAAAACAGCGACTTTCGGAGCGGTTTTGATTTTAAAAACCATCCGCCCGCCGGTGCCGCTCGACAGCCAAATCGTGCCATCTTTTGTTTGGCAAATGTTCCAAATGAAATCGGTTTGCAGACCGCCCCGGCGACCGAAGTCCGATTCGAAGTGCTTCATTTCCTTGGTTTTAGGATCGAAAATATTTAGGCCGCCATCGAACGAGCCAATCCAAAGCCAGCCTCGGTTGTCCTCGAAAACGAAGGTCACCTGCCCGAAGGCGTTGCGGGGATTGTCTTTCAAAAATGGCTTGGCAGGCACTGCATTGTTGCGATTGCGCAGGCGGGTGAACGTGCCTTTTTCCCGGTTCATCAGGTGCAGCCCATCGCCCATGGTGCCGACCCAAAAATTGCCTTTCGAGTCTTCAAAAATCGCCCGCACCCGGTTGTCTATCAGGCTGTTAGCATTACCAGGTTGATGCAGGTAGCGAGTGAACGACTCGGTTTTCGGGTCGAAACGGTTCAAGCCGCCGCCCATGTCGCCATTGTCCATCCAGGGAAAACCGCAGCCCACCCAAAGCGTGCCCCTCGAATCCACGTAGAGCGAGCGCACGAGGTTGTGGCTGAGGCTGCGAGGATTTTTCGAGTCGTGGTAATAGCGTTTGAATTTGCCTGTTGCCGGGTCGAAACGGTTCAAGCCATTGTGCGTGGCAACCCAAAGTTGACCCTGCCTGTCCTCCACAATCATAGAAACCCAGTCATCGCTGAGGCTATGCGGGTCGTCCGGATTGTGGCGAAACCGCTTGAACGTACCGGTCGAGCGGTTGAAACTCGTCAAGCCGCCGCCGTAGTGACCGAGCCACATTTTGCCTTTCCTGTCCATGTAAATCCACTCCACGTAGTCGTCGGAAATGCAATTTTCGTTCAGCGGGTCGAACTTGTAAGTGACCATCGAGCGCCCGTCGTAGCTGTGCAGCCCACCCTCCGAAGCGAACCAAAGGAAGCCGAGTGAGTCTTGCACGATATGCTGAACGCTGTTCGCCATCATGTCGCCCGGCAGGACGAAATGCTCGAACTGTGGCTTGAAATCGGAGAGCTTTTCCTGCGCCGCCGCTCCATGCAGGCAGGCGAGGAAAGCCAGCAGCGGCAAGGCTTTTTGAATGAGTTTCAATAGATTGTACATGGTCGGGTGAAATCAAAAAAGAAGGGTATGAATGAATTTTGAGTACAGCGCAGTCACCCCCCTGCCCCCCTCAAGGGGGATTGACATCTCCTTCGATTTTTCATGTGGAAACAAGGTTCGACTTGAGAATCAAAGTAGGCGTCAACCCCCCTTGAGGGGGGCAGGGGGGTGACTGCGCTGCGCCCATAACTCATGCATTCCTCCCACTCCAATATGCCAAAAAGCAAGGCGGCTCAGACGTCCACCTTGCTTGAAATATGAAACTTAAATTAGACTTCGGCGGGAGGGTGAAGCCGACCTTTCCGAAAGTTTGAAACTTTCGGAAAGGTTAGCTCAACCAACTTTCAATTCCCGCTTATCCCCTCCGCTTTGGCTGTTCGTTCCAACTTTTGCACCGAGTCAAGCCGCAAGCCGTCGTCGCCCGAAAGAGTGAAAAACGCAACCAACGTTGCCCCCTGCGTCTCGATGCTCAGGAAATAGCTGCCCGGTGTCATGCCTTTGAAATTGAGCTTTTTGGCAAAAGCATGTTCATTTCGCACGTTTTCGCTGAAAACTTCGCTTTCGCCGACAGCGCTGAGACGAAGCGTGAGCGGTTGCCGTTGCAAATTCGCCAACTGTACGTCGAGCGCAGCCTTGCCTGCTGGAGTTACCCGAGCGATGAGTTTTCCTTCTTCCGCCGAATTGCCGCCGGTGAAAACTGCTTCCGGTTCTGCCTCCAACGCCTCCTTTTCCTGGTCAAAAAAAGTGATGCCGTTGCCGTTAAACTCAAAACTGCGGTGGGTTTCCACCTGCTTATTTTTCACCCACAAAAAGTAAGTCCCGGCAGGCATTCCCTTGATATTGAGTGACTTGTGATAGCCGTTTTCCCGCCAGACGTATTCCACGAACCAGACTTTGCCTTGCAAATCCTGGATGCCGACGCAGGTGCGCAGCTTTTGCAGGTTCGCAAGTTGAAGCTGGAGGGACTTGCCATCCTCTCCTTCGTTCAGCTTGACGATGACTTTGCCTTCCGCACCGGGCGTTGACCCGGCGGCGGAAGACAGTGAAAATTGAGTGGTGAACAACAGAGCCAGGACGGCGAGGCGCACGATTTGCTTTTTCATGATTGCAGTCGTTTGAGGCGGCTTCGTGCGCTTTCAATTTTGGCGGAGCTTTCTGTCAATTTGGCAAACCCTGCAATTTGAAAGCGCAAGAACCCGCCGATTTTTGGTTGGTGAATTCTTACGCTGCAAATCTGCCGGGGCAGTTCCATCCGCATTCGGACGGACAGCCCAAAGGAGCGGACAATGCTTGCAGGGTGCTTGGACGGAGGTTGCGAGGAAGGGAATAGTATTGTGTTTTCGGAGAAAATTTAAAATACCGCCCCCACCTGCGCTCTGCCGACATGAATTAAATTCGCCATCCCCGTCTTCCGCCCCTCGTACGTCACTCCCACCCGAATATTCTTCCCCACCTGCCGCTCCACCGTCAAATTCCAAAGCCAGTTTTCCCCGGGTTGCAAGCCTTGCAAAAGGGCAAAACCCACCGGCGAATTTTCCTGCCCGCTGTAATCAATGCGCACCCACGACACCTCCGACCGGATGCTCGTCGTGGCGCTGCGGCTGTACGTGGTTTCCAATTTCAGGTCGTTCGTGCGGGCGCTTTCCTTCGTGCCGAGGGCATTTTTTGCAAATTCATAGCGCCAGCTTGCAGCAGTTCGGAAGCTGTTCGAGGGCTGCCAGGTGAGGGTCGGTTTGGTTTCCTGGCTGCGGATTTGGTAACGCCGGTTCTCGAATTGTTCCGAGCCTTGCTCGTCGAGACTTTGGGTGAAAGCAACTTGCAGGCTGATGGTTTTGGTCACGTTCCAGCGGGCTTTGAAGGTCTGTTCTTGCAGGCGGCGGCTCTCGAAACCAGTGGTTTGCACCACCTTGTTTTGGTTGTCCGACATGCCGATTTGCAGGTCATATTTTGGGTCGGAGCGATTGAAAAACAGCGTGTTGTAAACGATGGAGCGGGTCGCCACGAGGGCGGTATCGGCGATGTCGAACTGGAACGGGTTCCACGGGCTGACGCCTTCCGCCTTGCGCACTTTGCGGTTGATTTGCAGGCTGCTTTGCGTGGAAAATTTGCTCAAAAACCGCCTCGCTCCTTTCGCATTGAACCAGACCGCTTTCGGTTCGAGGCGCAGGCTTTGGTTGAAAACGACATTGTCGGTGCGGATGAATTCATCGGTGAAAATGGTCAGGCGCACCACGTTTGCCAGGTCTTGAAACGGCGCAATTTCGACCTCGTCCACCTGCACTTTTTCGTCTTCATTTCGGTCAATCCACTGGTGTGTGCCTTCGCCCGGCGGCACTTCGAGGTAGGTGAACTCGACTTTGCGCTCCTGCCCTGCGCCGATTTCGTAACTCGTGGAAGATTGGACGACGCCTCGCAGCAGGTTCAGCGAGTAGTCGAGCCTGCCGAGGTAGGTTTGTGTAGGGTCGAGGTTGGTCAGCGAAGTGTCTTGCACGGTCAGGTTTCGGTAGGTGAAATTCCAGCCGAGACGGGAGTTGCGGCTTTGCTGCCAGATGCCGGAAATGCCTGCTTCGTCGGCGATTGTGCTTGCCTCAAAATTGCTCCCGGCAGGAGCGTAGTCGAAGCGGCGCAGGGCGTTGGCTTTGAAATTAAATTGCTCGTTTTCAGGGCTTTCGAGGTAAATTTTAGCCAGGTCGTAAAAAAAACTGCTGCGGTTCAGCGTGTCGGCGAAGCCGTTTTGGGCGGTTTTTGCGAAGCGGTGATTTTGCTCCCGCTCGCCAAAAATGCCTGCCCGCCAAAACTTTGTCCCCGTGCTGTCTCTCAAAAACGGGACGGCGAAATTGAATTTGGGGCGGTTGAACTGGCTCTTTTCCAAGTTGCTTTTTGTGGTCAAAAAATCGCCTTGCGCCCAGATTTCATAGCCTTTTTCGAGGTAGGCGTAGCGAGCAAAATGCTTAGTGCCGGTGTACAAACTGTCTCGAAAAAAGCCGCCGAAGCGGTATTGCAAGCTGCCTGCCGACGGGCTGCGGAGCGTGAAACCTGCACTGGCGAGGTGCTCGTTGGTCAGGCGGCGGGTGGTCGAAATGTCGTTGGCGGACTGGTTCACGTTCCAGTCCCGGGTGAATTCGGCGGGGCGGTAGGGATTGAGTTCTTTGAATCTTTTTTGGGAGAATTCGTAGTCGGCTTCGGTTTCAATTCGCCACCCCCAGTCACCCGCCCTGCCCCCCCTCAAGGGGGGGTGAACGCCTGCGTTGCCTTTCCCTGGAAAAGAGGTCTGAAGAGAGTCGGAATTGGATTTTGCATCTGTTCGATTCTCCTTCAAAATACTTCCGAGACTATCCGGCAAAGGAGGCGTCAACCCCCCTTGAGGGGGGGTAGGGGGGGTGACGGGGGGGACACTTTTACCTTTCCCCTTTTTACTTTTTACTTCAAAAACCCTTCGCACCCCCGCCGTCGCTGCCACGCCAAAATTATCGCTGTCGTCGTGCGGTGAAAGGCGATTTTGGTCAAAATTGCTCAACGCAAACTCGCCTCGCAGCTTAGTCGCAGCATTCGGTTCCGCTTCAAAACCAGTCGTGAAAAGCTGCTGCCGAACTGGCGCAACCAACCGGCGCACCGGCTCGTAATCACCTCCAAGTTGACCCGTCAAAGGGTCGGGAGCGACCCATCGATAGACCCTCCCGTTGGCTGCCGATTCCGTGTCGAGGACATAATTTCCATTGCCAAAACCGACGAAAGAAAAGCCCGCCGAGTATTTTGCCGAGTCTCTATCTGCGCTGAAAATCAAGACATTAGAATACAAAATACCATTCACTGTCGTGTCCGCCAGGCGGTACAAAACACGAAATGCGCTGAATTCTTCCACCGAATCAATGCTCGAAACGACGGCGTCGAGCGCCTGGTCGCCTGCCTCGTGCAGGGTCTCCAATTCAAAATCCGAGAACTCATCGTCGAGCGGCTGGCGGCTGTCCTGCTCGGCGTAGGCGTTGAGATAGAGGCGCATTTTTTCATGCCGCCAGTCTGCATTTGCGACGTACAGCGACCGCTGAAAATCCTGCACGTTGTACTCGAACTCGACCACGATGCGGCTGTCCTTCGTGATGAGGCGGCTGCTGGTGAAGGTGACGTGACCGGCGTTATAGTCAATCACGTAGTCGGCGTCCAAGCCCCGGCGCAGGAGTTGTCCGTCCAAAAAGACTTTTTCCGTGCCTGCCAGGACGATGATAAAACGCTCACCCTCAGCGCCTTCCAAACGATAGGGGCCTTGATTGCCTTCCTGGGCGGATAGGTTATTCCGGGCGAATTTTCCACGGGCAATTGCCACGCTCGCCTGCGTTTTCAAGATAGCAGGGTCAGGTTTACGAAACTTTGAAAGTTTCGTAAACCTCGTCGGCGACTCATTGCTGAAAGTCGCCCCTTGCAGCTTTTTGTAATAATTCATGAAATAGCCCGGTGGCTTTGTCAGCTCGTAGTCACCCGCAATCAGGCGGTTGTTTTTTTTGGAAAGCTGGATGAAAATCTTGTCGAATTCCCGCAGTTGCGCCGTGTTGCCTTCAGGTTGGAGCGGAATGTTGTTGTCGGTCATGGCGGCGAGAACTTCCACATCTCCCAGATTGCCAGCCATTTGCAGGTTGAATTGGCTGTTCAGCACCAAGCTTTGGTTGTTGCCGAAGCTGATGCCACGCGTGTAATTTCCGTTGTAATCTAAGCCCTTGTTCGGCAGCAGCGGCTGGGCATCCTGGGCGAAAGGGTCGTAGCGATAGCCGATGAGTACGTCGCCGCTTTTTTGCAAAACAGCAGTGTCAAGACGTGCCAACTGAGCTTCAAAGTCAAATGGAAAGACACGGTATTTTAGAAGGATGAATGATGAATGATGAATGATGTAAGCGCTGTCGAAAGCGATGCGGTTGTTGACGAGGGCGAAATTTTCGGGGCTGATTTTTTCGCCGGTGGCGGGGTCGGACGCTTGAATGGAGGAAGGGATAACGGTCAGACTGTCAAGAATTTGTGGTCTGGAAAGCGGCAGGATAAGTTTGCTGCGCAAATTGGATAGGTCTCGCACCTGCGCCAGGAGACAGGTGCAAAAAAAGACCCCACCACAAAAAACGAGTATCGTTCTGACCATGCCTGCGACGCTTGAATTTGGGGTAATGAACGTTATTGACCTTACTTTATGGCTCAAAAAAAATTGCTGTAATCATGAAACTGAACCGTAAAAGTATTTTCCGAAAAACCCTTTGGGCGCTGCTTTTCGCATTTGTTGTTTTGAACGTCATGGCGTTTTTCCATGCCATCAAATTCACCCGATTTGCACCGGAAACAACGGCGATGAAGCCCCTAAAAGCCTGGACAACCGGCGATAAAGTTACCGCCCTGTTTCTTGGCGTGGGCTCGCCAAAACCAGCCAATGACGCTCTGCCTTCGCAGCCTTTTGAAACCGTTGAAATCAAAGGAGAAAAGCGCCTCGAAGCCTGGCACATCCGCACCGAAAATGCGGTGGGAACGGTCGTTCTTTTTCACGGGCACAAAGGCAAAAAGTCCTCGATGCTCGACAAATCCGACGAGTTTTTAAAGATGGGTTTCAACACGTTGCTGGTGGATTTTCGAGGCTCCGGCGGCTCGGAGGGCTACGAGACGACTATCGGCTACCGGGAAGCTGAAGACGTGCTGGCTTGTTTCGATTACCTGAAAAATCAAGGCGAAAAAAACATCGTGCTTTTTGGCACTTCGATGGGAGCGGCAGCCGTGATGCGGGCAATGGCAACAACTGAGATTCAACCTGTTGCGCTGATTTTGGAATGCCCTTTCGGTTCGATGTACGAAGCGACTTGCGGCGCTTTTCGGAAAATGAAAATGCCTGCGACGTTCCCGCTGGCGGGTCTGCTGGTTTTTTGGGGCGGCGTTCAAAATGGCTTTTGGGCATTTTCGCACGAGCCGGATGAGTATGCCAAATCTATTTCTTGCCCGACTTTGCTGTTGTGGGGGGAAAAGGATATTCGAGTGCTGCGCTCAGAAATGGATGCCGTTTTTGAGAATTTGCAAGGTGACAAGCAGTTGATAATTTACCCGGAAGCGGGGCATGAAAATTACCTGGTGAAATATCGGGAGGAGTGGGTGGCGCAGGTGAAAGGCTTTTTGAAAAAGCACGTCTAACTTCGCCGCCCATGAATCTCCTCCACGAAATTCTCTTTTTGCTTCGCAAAGAATTCACCCTCGAGTGGCGGCAGAAATATGCCATCAGCGGCATCCTGCTCTACGTCCTGAGCACGGTTTTCATCATTTACATCTCGTTTCAGCAAGTCAGCCCGCAGGTTTGGAACGTGCTGTTTTGGGTCATCATGCTTTTTGCCTCGGTGAATGCGGTGGTGAAAAGTTTCGTGCAGGAGAGCGGTCACCGGCAACTTTATTATTACCAACTCGCCAATCCGCTTGCCATTTTGCTGTCGAAAATGATTTACAACGCCCTGTTACTCTTGGCTTTAAGTTTCCTGACTTTCGGGGCGATGGGCTTCGTGGCAGGCAATCCAATTCAGGAAGCAGGGCAATTTTCGCTGGCTTTGCTGCTGGGCAGTTTGGGGTTTTCCATCACGTTCACCTTCGTTTCTGCCATTGCTTCGAAGGCGGACAATGCCAGCACGTTGATGGCGATTTTAAGTTTCCCGCTCATTATTCCCGTCCTTTTAGTGCTGGTAAATTTGAGCGCCCACGCCATCGGCTTGCTGCAAGGCACGACTTTGATGCGGGACGTGATGCTGCTCGGAGCGATAGACTTGCTGTTGGTGGCGTTGGCGATGGTGCTGTTTCCCTACCTTTGGCGAGACTAAAAAAATCAATTACCATGAGTGTGACAGAAGATTACCTCGACGTATTGCAGAACATCGAGTTCGGTATCGTGCAGGTTTTTAAAGAAAATCCGCAAATGCGAGACCCGGAAGTTATCAAGGCGCTCGAAGCGGCGACCCGTTTTTACCAGCGAAAAAAGAAAGGGTTTTCTGCGCAACCCGTGTCGCTGACTGGCAATAGCCTGCTTGTTTTTCAAGCAGTTACGGATGCCTGCGAATGGCGGAGGGAAAAAGCGCCTGGCGAGCCTGCAATCGAGATTCAACACATGCCCGGAGCGGGAGGCGATGTGCCAATTCCCATCTTGGTGCGCTGCCTCGAAAAGCTGACGAAGTCTGCCAATTTCTGGTTCAAGAACAATGGGCAGCGAGGCTATTTGAACTACATTTCAGAATTCGTTCGATAACGAATCCAGACCAAAATCAACAATTCAACCAATGAAAAAACACTGGTGGAAGGCGCTCGGCGTCTTGCTTTTGCTCTACTCATTCTTCCTGGGCTTGCTCACGCCGCTCAAAACCGGCATCGCCGAAGTTTCGCCGCAAAGCCTGAAAGCGGGTCAAACGGTCGTGCTGGACGTCAAAGGCTACAACTCATTTTACACCAAAAACAAGGAAAGCCTGCGAGCCTGGCTCAATTTCGACACCTCGAAACGCCTCGCCGCCCGCCGCATCGAAGTGATGGACGACCGGCATTTGCGGCTCGAATTTGACCTGCCCGCCTTTTTGCCAACAGAAAAAAAAGTCAAGGATTTTTCCCTCTGGATTGACAGCCCCGCCGACGGGACTTCCATTTTTCCCGGCGCTGTTTTCATCACGCAGGACAGCATCAACCCCGCAGCGGGCGAGGCAGCGTGGCAAAATTCTCCCCTGCCAGAATTGCATCGAAAAGACGCCATCACCTTCCCCTACCGCAACGTTTTGGGCGAAACCATTCGCAACACCTATTACCACGTGCCGCTTTGGTTTGCCATGTTTTTCCTGTTCATCGGGGCGGTGATTTTCAGCGTTCGACACCTCTGGAAATTCAATCCTGATGACGACCGGAAGGCGACTTCGCTGACTTCGGTGGGCATTTTGATGGGCATTTTAGGCTTGGTCACCGGGGCGATTTGGGCGAAACACACCTGGGGAGCCTACTGGAGTTGGGACGTGAAACAAAACATGACAGCGGTCGGACTGCTGATTTACGGAGCGTATTTCGTGCTGCGAGGCTCGTTTGAAGACCCTGAAAAAAAGGCTCGCATCAGCGCTGTTTACAACATTTTCGCCTTTGCCACGCTCATCCCGCTGCTGTACGTCATTCCAAAATTGACGGACAGCTTGCACCCCGGCGCAGGCGGCAACATTGCCATGGGAAGCCAGGATTTGGACAATACGATGCGGTTGATTTTTTATCCAGCCATCATTGGTTGGACGCTTTTCGGGCTTTGGATGGCGCAGTTGGTGCTGCGAGTCGCCCGGCTGAAAGAAGCGCTTTTGGAGAGAGGCTAAATCATGGTGATTTTTCAAATCACCATGATTTAAAGGCAAAAATCAGCCTCCCTCTATTTTCTAAAATTCGCTTGTCCTGCATTTTAATTCCGCTGCCTTTGGTCAAGCCAAAAAAATTCAGCGACTTTCGCCCCCGTTTTCGGGACAGGAACCTTGCAATCTGAATCTGATGAAAAACGGCAGTTTCAAACTTATCTCCACCACGCTTTTTACTCTCCTCCCCTTCTCCTTTTTATTGGCACAACAAGAGGACACCGACTTCATGCGCAGCATGGGGAAGATGTACGTCGTGGTAGCGGTGATTGCGGCGATTTTCATTGGCATCGTCATTTTCCTCGTGTACCTGGACAGGAAGCTCACCAAATTAGAAAGCCAAATTAATCAGCATGACTAAGCAAATTCAACCAATCAGCTTTTATCAAAGTGTGCACAACTACTTTGATAAAGCAGCACCACACACAGGTTTGCAGCCAGGTTTGCTCGAACAAATCAGGGTCTGCAACGCCGTCTATGCCATTCACTTTCCGGTGGAAATCACCAACAAAACCACCGGCAAAAGAGAAGTCAAAGTTTTTGAAGGCTATCGTGTCCAACATAGCCACCACCGACTGCCGACCAAAGGCGGCATCCGCTACGCCGACAATGTTGACCAGGAAGAAGTGATGGCACTGGCGACGCTCATGTCGTACAAATGCGCCATCGTTCACGTGCCTTTTGGCGGTGCAAAAGGCGGCGTCAAGCTCAATCCACGAGAGTACACCGTCGAAGAATTGGAAAAAATCACCCGCCGCTACACCTACGAATTAGTGCGTCGCAACTTCATCGGGCCCTCGATTGACGTGCCTGCTCCCGACTACGGCACGGGGCCCCGCGAGATGGCTTGGATTTATGACACCTACCGCACCCTGCGGGAAAACGAACTCGACGCCGCAGGTTGCGTCACCGGCAAACCGGAAACCACCTACGGCATCCGGGGCAGGACGGAAGCGACTGGGCGGGGCGTTTTTTATGGCTTGAAAGAAGCCTTCAGCCACCCGGAAGACATGAAAAAACTGGGCTTGGCTACTGGCTTGGCTGGCAAAACGATGGTCGTGCAAGGCTTGGGCAACGTGGGCAGCTATTCCGCTCAAATTTCCCAGCACGAAGGCGACGTGAAAGTGATTGCCGTCGGCGAAGCGGATGGCTACATCCTGAATGAAAATGGCTTGAACGTTGACGAGTTGCTTAAGGTCAAGCAGCAGACCGGCTCCATCATGAATTATGGCGACGCTAAAAAATTCAGCGCTGAGCATCGCAACGATGTGCTGGAATTGGAGTGCGACATCCTCGTTCCAGCGGCGTTGGAGAACCAAATCACAGTTGAAAATGCTGCTCGAATCAAAGCGAAAGTCATCGCCGAGGCTGCCAATGGGCCCATCACTTCTGGCGGCGAAGAAATTCTGCTAAAAAATGGCATCCTCATCATTCCCGACGTCTATCTCAATGCAGGCGGTGTGACAGTCTCCTATTTTGAATGGTTGAAAAACCTCTCGCACATGCGTTTCGGCAGGATGGACAAGCGTCACGAGGCAAAGAATATCGAGAACATCATCCACCTCGTGGAAGAAATGACCAAGACCACCGTGCCCGATGAATTGCTTAAAAAACTGGCAAAGGGCGCAGACGAAATTGACCTGGTGCGCTCCGGCTTGGAAGACACGATGATAAATTCGTACAATAATGTCCGGGAAATTCGGATGCAGAAGAACATTGACTTGCGCACGGCGGCATTCGTGAATGCGGTGCAGTTGATTGGCGCAGACTACATGTCGATGGGTATTTTCCCCTGAGAAAAACTGTCGAAGGAGAGAGATGAATCGAAATTCATCTCTCTCCAAATACCTTTTCTCCTGCCACGAAAACCGCTTCCGGTTTCAACCTTTCCAACTCTTCCACCTTCATTTTCAACGGATTGCCACTCCAAACCACCAGGTCAGCCCACTTGCCGGGCGTGATGCTGCCTCTGTTTTCTGCCTCGCCGCTTGCCCCGGCGCTGCCCATCGTGTAGGCAAAAAGAGCTTCTTCCATCGAAATACTTTCTGCCGGGTTGATGGGTTCGCCGTTGGCGTCTTGGCGAAGCATTGCTGCTTTGATGTTCAAAAATGGTCGAAGCTCACCGACCACTGGCGCATCGGTGGACAAGGCAATTTGCACCCCGGCGTCAAGAGTCTGGCGGATAGGGTACACCTTATTTAAGTAGGACAACGGCAGGTAGCGTCGAAAATTCAAGCCCAATTCCGCCAGGAAAATCGGCTGAAAAATGCCCATGATGCCATGCTTCGCCATGATTTTCAGGTGTTTGCGGGTGGGTAAACCAACGTGCTCGATGCGGAGATTGGTGAAAACGTCGGCAGGGTTCAAAACCCTGCCGACGTTGGGGACATCCGAAAATGAGGCGAGTTTTTGATAAATATCAATCACCAAATCCAGCGCAGCGTCGCCGATGGCGTGTGTTCCGATGCGGAAGCCATTTTCAAAAGCCTCGTTTGCCAAAGCGAAAAACTGCGCCGGGTCGAGCCGCAAAATACCTTTGTTTTTGCCGCCCCGGTAAGTTCGACGCAGGGCAGCCGTTGCACCGCTCATGCCGCCATCGGCAAAAAACTTCACGCCGTCGCAGCGGAAAAACGGGTGGTAAAATTTTTCCGGCAACGGCAAAGCCTCCTTGCCGCCGTCGGGCAGGCGAATGGCGAGGGCGTCGAGGCGGATGGACAAGGCATCTTCCAGTGCCATTTTTTGATAAACCGCCAGCAAATCAGGCACCACCGCAGGGTCGGTGGCAGCGGTGACGCCGAGCGAGCGCAGTTTTTGGCAAGCCGCTAAAATCATTTGCCGGTACTCATTTTCTGTCGGAGGCGGGATGTGGTTGGCGACCAAGCCGAGTGCCGTTTCCGAAAAAATGCCAGTCAATCTACCTCGCTCGTCCTTGCCGATTGCTCCGCCAAAAGGCGCTTGCGTTTGCTCGGTGATGCCTGCCAATTCGAGCGCCTTGCTGTTTGCGACAGCCACGTGAGCGCAGGTGCGGATGAGCCAAACGGGTCGGTCGGGCACTGCTTCGTCGATGTCGGAGCGGGTGGGCAGGCGCTGCTCGGCAAGGTTTGCTTCGTTGAAACCACGCCCCAAAACCCATTGACTGTCTGTCTTTTGTGCAAAGGCTGCCAGTTTTTCTTGCAATTCCCGGATGCTGCCAACTCCTCGCAGGTCGAGCATGTAAGTGAGCAGGTGACCGACTTTCCAGACATGAATATGAGCATCGTGAAACCCAGGAAGGAGCGTCGAAGAATTCAGGTCGAACAGTTGCGTCGAAGAGGAAATCGCAGGCAGCAAGTCGGCTTGCCTGCCGACCAGTTTTATCTTGTCATTTTCAACAAGGACAGATTCGGCAGTGGGTTGGCTGGGGTCTTGGGTGAGAATATTGCCGTTGAAAAAAAGCGTGGAATTCATGCGGGTTGGCAAAAGGTGACACCTACAATTCCGATTTTGAAGTTGAAAAAATTTCAATTTTTAAACTTCAAAAAACCAAATGCAGG
>CAZHLB010000057.1:0-16359 GCA_964533005.1 uncultured Saprospiraceae bacterium | reverse complement strand
GCTTTTTCATAATTGCCCTTTTCCGCATACAGATTCCCCAGATTATTTAGCATTATGGAGTAGTCAGGATATTCCTTTCCAAATTTTTTTTCAAGGATGGCTTTGGCTTCAAAGTACATTGATTCAGCTTTTTCATAATCCCTCATTTCCATGTACAGAGATGCCAGGTTATTCAGGTTCCAGGCATAGTCGCTGTCTTCCTTGCTTAATTTTTTTTCCCGGATGGCTATGGCTTCAAGGTACAGTTGCCCGGCTTTTTCAAGATTGTCTATTTGTTGGTACAGAATTCCAAGGTTATTCAGACATGTGGCATAGTGTGAATTTTCCTTTCCAAAAACTTTTTCCAATATTGATTTGACTTCAAGATAATTCGATTCAGCTTTTTCATAATTGCCCAGTTTTAAATAAAAATTTGCCAACTCACTGAGGATTGGGGTATAGAAAGGATGTTCCTTACCTAATGTTTTTTCTTGGATGGCTTTGGCTTCAAGGTAAAGTGGCTCGGCTTTTTCATAATTGCCCATATCTTCATAAAGACTTGCCAGAAGACCTATACTTCCGACGTAATCACGATGTTTCTTACCTAATATTTTTTCCCTTATGGCTTTAGCTTCAACGCAAATTGGTTCAGCTTTTTCATAATTACCCATATACACATACAGAACCCCCAGATTATTTAGACTTGTGGCGAAGTCAGAGTGTTCCTTGCCTAATGTTTTTTCTTGGATGGTTTTGGCTTCCAAATACAAAGGCTCGGCGTCGTCAAGTTTTCCCCACAAATGAAATACCCTTCCTTGATAAAAAACGCAACTCGCAAACCTCGCCGACTCCACCCCAAAAACCCCTCTCGCCTTATTTTTCGCCGTTTCTATGGCTTGCAAAGCATCCTCAAATTGCCCCTGCCCCGTCAGCGTTCGACAAACCTGAATCAAGCTATCCACCTCCCTGCTCACCGCCGCCGTGTCAACCGTTTGCGCAGCGGCGAACTGCCCATTCCAAAAAAGAAAAAAGAAAAGCGCCCAAAAAAGACCCAGTGATTGTTTCATGGCTATTGTTTTTTAAAGATTTCAAAATCCTACTCCCGAATCTCAACCACCACCGACCCCACCGCCACGCCGCCGCCCGGCACGTTGGAAGTCTCCCCGCCCCGGCGCCTGTCGAGCAGGTAAGTTTCCCGCAGCAAAACCTCCAGCGGGTGGCTGCCGCCGCCCTCCGCCGCCCTCGTTTTCACGATGTCCGACAAGTCGAGCGGCTGCTCCGAGGCGATGAGTTTTAGCACATCCGTGCCCGCCGGTTCGGTGATGGTGATAATTTCGGGAAAATCGAAATGAGCGCCGGGCGGCAGGAAATAGTCAACGGCAGGCTTGTCCCAGGGGATGAGCATGCCCGGCAAGTTGTTCGGCGGCAGGTCGAGTACGCTGAAAAAACAAGCCTCCGAACCGGCGTTGCGCACGCGCAAGCGCACCTCTTCGCCCACCCGGAAATCTTGTTTTTCTTCAAAAGCGAAACGTTCGCCGCCGGGCGTGAGAAATTCGAGGGCGATGCCGAGCCGGGCGTCTTCGATTTCCAGCGAGCGCAGAAATTTCGCCTGGGCAAAGGCAATTGCATCTGCCCGGACGCTCCGCAGCAGCCCTTTGAAATTGCCGTTGGCGGGCAGGTCGAAGGAGTCCAGTGCGAAGCCGTCTTTGGCAAGCAAAAACAGTTTGTCCGTGCCGGAATTTTCCTGCAAAACCAATTCGGGGTTCGTTTCGACGAGATGAATGGCGGGACATTCGGCAGACAAATTTTGCAGCGCAGTCAGCAAGTCGCCGGGTGGCAGTTCGAGGCGCAGGCTTGCGGACAGGCTGCCATAATTTTGCTCCCGGATGAACACCCAGCAGGCATTGTCCTTTTTCGGCAGTGCCCGGTCGAGTTCGGCGTCGCAGTCGAGCAAAGTGGCGTTGGCGATGGTGGCGAGCGCCAAAGGCTTCACGCCAACCGTGTCGTAAGTTCCGATGGGAAAAAAGGCGACGACGCTGCGGTCGTGCAGCCCGGCGAGGGTTCCGGCGTTCAGGCGGAAAGTATTTTGGTCAATTTTTTCAATGGGCAAAAAGTAGCGGGGCGCTCCGGCAATGTTTCCGCCCAGCACCTCCTCGTCGAGCAGTCCCTCTGCTTGCGCCGTTTGCCGGGGCGACAAGGCGCTGATGCCCAGCCTGATTTGGTCGAACAGCACGCGGTAGGTCGCCCCCGGTTCGAGGTTGGCGAAGGCTTGCCCGAATGTGAGGCTGAGCGCGCCGTAGGTGTTGCCGTTTTCGTCGGTTTGCTCGTAGCTCGCCTGCTGCGGGCTGGCGCTGAAAAAAGCGACCATTGGCGCAAGTCCGTCCACGTCGGGGACTTCGGCGGCGAGGGCGTTGTCTTCCTCTGTTTTGCCCGAATGGGCGGCGATGAATTCCCGGCTCGCCATGCGGACGTTCGTGCCTCGTGCTTTCGCCAGCCCACGAGTGGCGGTGCCGGAATGGCAAGCGTCAATCAGCGTGAGCAGCCGCCCGTTTTTGCCCAATTTGGCGCGGACGGATTTGAGCAAAGCGCCCAATTCTTCATCCCGGATGAGGTTTTCACCTTCGTAAACGCCCGGTTGAAATTCGAGGGGCGAATCGTACGGGACGATGGCTTCGTCGTAACCGTCCACCTCGTCGCCGTTTTGGTCATGCACCTGCTGCCCGTGCCCGGAAAAGTGAAAAATAGCGGAATCGCCCCGCTTAACCTTATCCATCAAATGAAAGCGAATGGCGTCGAGAATGCCTTGGCGGGTGGCTTGCTCGTCTCGCAAAACGAAAATATTGGCTTCATCGAAGCCCTGTTTTGTCAAAGCAGTTTTGAGCACGTGGACATCGTTGGCAGCGGAAAGGGTCTCCCAACCGGAGTCAGCCGGGTAGTTGCCAATGGCAATAATCAGGGCGATTTTGTCTGGTTTGGCGGGGGAGACAGAAAAATTCCGGCTGGCGAATGCCAATGCGGAAAGAAGCAGGAAGAGTGTCGCTTTCACCATGGCGGGGAGATTTGTTTTCAGGTTAATGGCAACGCTCAAAAATAGTTAGCGCTTTAGACTTCGCCCCAGGTCCTTACCCTCAAAATCATGAGGTCGAAGAAGAAAGGAGAAAAGTGTTGTTTTCGCTTTGCAGCAATTTCGAGTAGGAAGCGTCCTGAGCTTTGGCAAAGGCAAGTATGACGAGTTTTTCGCTTGTATGGCTTGTCGAGCACTTCATTTTTAGGAAAACGCCGCAAAAACCCCAGTATGGCTTTTTCAGAGTTAGACAGCCCGTAAACACTTGCGTGATTTTCAGCTTGAGCTTTCATCCTCACCTCAATTCCTTTTGCACTTTCTCCACTCGATGGACAATCAAAAACTCTGCGCAATTTCTCGCTTGTATGGCTCGTCAACGTAGTATGACTTTTCCCCGATTATCCTCACCAGCCTTTCAACAACACCTCCCTCCGCTCAACATCATTCAACACCTCGGGGCAAGATTCAAAATCCACTTTTTCTATCCGGTTGTACCGCATTTCAAAAGGATGCTGCTCCGGCACGGCGTTGATGATTTCACGCGCTTTTTCCTGGCTGCCAACGGCAATTTCTATCCAGGCATCTTCTAAAACATCAGGGATTTGACCGAAGAGGTCGAAGATGTGCTCGAGGCGGGAAGATAGCAGTTCATGCACCCGGTCTTCGACAGAACCTTTGTAGCGCAGATTGCAGACCAGCACGGTTTCCCGCATTTGCCCGATGCGCTGGATGCGCCCTTTTCGCTGTTCGAGGCGAGTGGGGTTCCAGGGAAGGTCAAGATTTATCAAAGTGCCGAGCCGTTGCAGGTTCAATCCTTCACTGGCAGCGTCGGTGCCAAAAAGCAGGCGAATGCTGCCGTTTTTCACCTTTGTTTTCAAATCCTCTTTGGTCATTCGCAAAAAACGCCCACCCGTTAAAATGCCTGATTTATTGCTGCCCGCATAAATGCCGATGGGTTCGGCGGGCAATTCCGCCGACAACTGGCTTGCCATGTACCAGACCGTATCGAAATATTGAGAAAAAAGAATGCAGCCTAAGTCCAGCCAATTTTCCTGCAGCAGGTAGTCGCGCAATTTGAAGAATTTGGGGTCGTGGTCGTGGTGCTTTTCGAGTTGGCGAATGAGCTTTTGAAGGATGCCCTGCTCATTTGCCGTCAGGCTCTCCGTCAGGTTGGAACCTGATTTTTTGAGCGCGGGCACTTCCGTTTCCTGCACTTCATTTTCTTCTTCCTCTTCCTCTTCTAAAGCTTCCTGCAAGTTGCCGCCAAGAATTTTTAATGCCGTGTTTTTGCCCGCCTCGATGGAGCTTCCAATTCTGCGAAGCAGCAGCGTTCGCATGAAACCCGCCGAGCGCATCCGCTCGCCCAGCGCCTTGCAAAATTCTTCGGCTGTCAGGTAGGCGTCTTCGAGATAGCCCGGCAGCGGAATGGCATCGAAGAACGGCTTCACTTTCACCGGTTTGAGATAAGGCTCGTTGGTTTCGGGGTCAATCGTGGTCTCCAAAAACTGCCGCGTTCGCCGGACGATGTGGTGGATGAAGGGATTGTGCAGTTGGAAAAATTCGGCAGACTGGCGCTCGATACGCCTTTTTTCCATGTTTGAAAGCAGGCTGATTCTGCTGCCTTCCAACACGGCGTCCTTGTCTTCCATGTTCATTCTGCGGCGCAGCGCGCCAAAAAGCTGGTCGTCTTCGGTGGCAGCAGGCAGCGGGTTTCTCATCCAATCCCACACCTCCTCGAAGCGTTGCAGCGGGGCTTCTCTCCCCAGCACGAGGTCGAGCAGCCTTTTTCGGTTGCCCGGCTGCCGCCAAAGGGCATATTGATTGCCCAGCACGTGGTCGTTTCCCCGGCTCAAAATATCCAGCAAGTCATACGCTTCAACCGGATAAAGCTGCACCGGCGTGGCAGTTGCTAAGAGGAGGTTTTTAGTGCGGAGCGCCAGTTGCCAAAGGAAACGCAGCAGGTTGTTCGGGTCGGCTGGCTCGTTTTCCCCGGCTTTTTTCAGGTTTTTGCGCCGGGCGCGATGGCACTCGTCCACCACCACACATTCGTACCGCTCGACGAGCAGGTGCTGCGCCGCCTCGCCTTTTCGCGTGATGATTCCCTGGCTGACCACGCCCACTTTGCGCGGGCATTTGCGAATGCCTGCCGCGCCGGAAACGGGGTGCCGGACGCCCATTTCGTCAATCCATTGCCTGCCGTCCCACACGGCGCTGGGCATATCGAGCAGGGTTTGCATTTCTTCCTGCCATTGCCAAAGCAGGGTTTTTGGAGCAATAATTAAAACGGGCAATCCGCCGTGCAATGCCATGAGTTGTGCCGCCAATGCCAATTGTACCGTTTTGCCCAAACCCACCATGTCGGCAAGCACGTAGCGAGCGCCTTTTCCCGAAACGTGGTCGTCGAAAGCCTTTTGGACAAAATATTTTTGATGCGCCCAAAGCCCATATTCTTTGCGATAAACCGGCGACTCCACGACCGCGCCTGCCGGTTCTTTTTGGTCGAGCCATTCGTCGAAAGACAGCACCTGCCGCCGTGCCATGCGCCCGATGTCTTCGATGACAAAATCGGTCAATTTGGTCGCTTTCGGATGGTTCCAGAGTTGGTCGAACTCCTCCTGCACCCACTGCACCGCCTCCGGCGAGTCGTCTTCCCAAACCAATTCGTAGTTGAGTTTCCAGGCGGAATAAGTCTCGTTGGCGCTGCCCATGAAGGAAGTTTTGGAGCCGCCGGGCGAGGTGATGACGCCCGCATTGCCGTGAATCAAACCAAATTGAGAGGACGGCAGCACCCGCACTTCCATTTTCCCCGACTTGAGCAATTGGTAAAGTTTAGCGAAACGGGGCTGTCCTTTTTCGCCATATTTTTCCTCCGCATGGGCGCACCATTCCTGGCGGATGGCGATTTCTGCCGCCCGTGCTGTTTCCACGTCGCGCAGGTCGAGGTCAGAGTTGCAGACGATGCGGATTTTGCCTTCGATGCTGTCCAGTGCTTCGCCTGCCACTTCCAAAATGGAGGAGCTGAAGTAGCCGGCAATCCGGTCGTAGGATTTGGCGCTGCGCAATCTTTCGTTCAGGAAAGACTCGTGGATGGGATGGCGGCGGGAGGAGAAGCGGTTTATCATTTAATGGGGGATTTTTGGTGTTCTTGCCATTTGAAAAAGAGTTTGGAAAAGTCACCTAAAAACGGAATTGCCCCGTAGCGCCCCTGCACGTAGTCCTTCTCAAAAGAGCGGTCAGCGCGGACGGTTTTGCCTTCTTCCTTGTATTCAAGAAGCGAGTAAAGATTGGTGGCGCCCTGCCTGTCTTTTTCCACGAAATAAATCTGGTCTCGCCGGAAGTTGCCGTAAGTCAGCAAGTTCGTGTCGTGCGTGGCAAACACTAATTGAGCATTGTTCGGATTGGTTTCAACCGAATTGAAAAGCGACACCAGCGCCTTGGTCAGCAAGGGATGCAGCTTGGCGTCTAATTCGTCCACGACCAACACTTTACCGTTCATCAGCGTGTCGAAAACGGGGCCCAGCAAGTCAAAGACCTTGTTCGTGCCCGACGATTCCTGGGTGTCGAGGTCAAATTCTTTTTGCCCTGTCTTTTCTCCGGCTGGATTGTACAAGTCATGCAGCGTTTTGAAGCGCAGCATTTTTTTGCCTTTCAAGTCCGACGCCAGGCGCAGGCGCGTGGCAAGCGGCATTTCTTCCGGCAGCTTTTCGGAATTGAATTCTTCCTCCTCCACGCGCACTTCGCCGAAGCCTAAATCCAGCTTTTCCAAAAACTCCAGTATGGCAGGTTTGCAATCCGGGTCGCTCAAAAGCCTGAACGTGACACCCCGGTAGTTTTCATGATTCAGCCCCGAAATGGTGTTTCCATTGGAAAACCAGCCCATGATTTTTTTAGAAATCTCACCGTTGAATTGGTCGCATACCGACAGGAAAAGGGCGTTTTCACGGGTCTTGCCCTCCAGGTTTTTGCCCTCCGAAAATTTTGCAGACACTTCGATGGCGCTGCCGTCCCGAATGAACAAAGGCTTCTCCGCGTTCGCCTTCGATTGGTAAAGCCACTCGGTATGGACTTTTGCAGCCGCCACTTCGAAGCCATATCGGTAGCGCACTTCATCCAGCAAAAACAAGATTTCAAAGTGGCAAGGTTGCCTGCTCATCTCGGTACTTAGCAGAAACGGCTCCACGAAAATCTCATCGGTCGAAGAGAGTTTGGCAGAAGATTTTACCAGGCTGCGCATCCTCGAAATGGCAGCGATGAGATTGGATTTTCCGCTGGCATTGGCGCCATAAATGGCGACACTTTTCAAAAGCGTGGTGCGCCCTTTTGAAAAAACATTCTCCGGAAAGTCAGTGATGGAGGAGGCTTCAAGGCTCAACGTGACCGGCTCCTTGAAGGACAGAAAGTTGCCGACGGTGAATTCGAGTAGCATTTTTTCTTCCTTTTTGAGGAAATTTCTCAAATGTAAACGAAAAATCGTGCAAAAGTTTGCGACACCGAAGATGGTAGTGAATTTTTATTTTTTCAAATCGTCCCCTGCTTCCCTTTTTACACCCGGTCATTCTCCAAATACCCCCGCAGCAAATACGCCGCTTTCACGTCCGCCGACCAGTGCCCGATGCGCTCGCATCTCATTTCCAAGTATTTCAGCAACTTGATAACATCCTGTCGCCTACCCCAATAATCAGGCAGGTTTTGGTGAAGGCGCTGCCGGGCAGGGCGTGGCGTTTCCTCCTGATGCGTAGTGCGGATGGCAAAAAGCACCTCCCGCAGAAGTGTTTTTCCGAAGCCTTCCTGCCCCAGTTCCTTGTTGCCAAATTCGATGGCAGTCATCAGCCGGGTCTCGTTTGCTTTGTCAGATTTGAGGAACAGGCGGTAATCCCGCAAGCCGTAGCCCCTCGCCATTTCCTGATAGACGCCGCTGCGATGCTCGCCGTGGCTCTGCACTTCCAAGCCTTTGATGTAAAAACGCTCCTCCGGCGCCAGGGTGCGCCAAAGGCTGCCGTCGAAATCCGGCGGCACGAGGTAGTCCATGCACACCTTCACGGCGCTTTCGATGATTTTTTCGATTTCGCTTTGCTCGCCGGAGCGGCGCTCGCGGGTCAGTTCGTATTGAATGTCAATGTCTTCGATGTGGCGGTAGCGGGTCAGCTCGCGCAGGGCGGCGGCGTAGGCGGCGAGTTGGTAGTCGGTGTCCTCGAAATTGGGGTCGTCCCGGTCTTCGATGTCGGTCATGTAGCGAAGCTGCTCCCGCACGCCTTGCTCCACGTCTGACTGGATGTCGGAAAGGAAGCCGAAGTCGGCGCTCACCTGTTTGCGCAGCACCATGATGACGGTGCCTTGCACGTAGTTGCCGGTTTTGAGGGAGGAACTGGTCTCGGTCTGTATCGTCCAGGCGGCGCTGACCTGCAAGCCCGCAGCCCAGAGGATGAGCGCCAAATCCGCCCACACGGCGCTGCTTTGGTGGGTGAACATGACCACCTGCGCCCCGCTGTCGGGCATGTGGTTGGCGAGGTTGCGGTAGGCGTCCACCATGCCGAGGCGGAAGTCCCGCTCGCTGCCGCGGATGGCGAGGGCTTTGCGGCTGTCGGCGTACCACGCCGGGAACAGGCGGGGGATGTGCTTTTCGTACCAGGCGAGGAAGAAGTCGCTAAGCTCGTGGTAGTTTACGGCGTCGGCGTAAGGTGGGTCGGTTATCCAAAATTCATTCTCCTGCTCAATTAACCTTGAGTCTCCAGCCTCCACCTTTTTCAAACCGGTAGCTTTTGCCTTGCTTTCATTGAGCAAAAACGAGTTGGACAAGTAGTAGAATGACCTTACGCCATAATTGAAAAGCGTGTTAAGTGCTTGGTTGCTGAAAACTTGCTCCGATTTTTCATTGTCGCCATGCGAATGCCACCTCGAAAGCCGGGAATTGTAGTCTGCTGATTTTCCCAATCCCATAAGGCAAGCGACGAGGCTTATTTTATCCTCCACTTTTTCAAGGCTTTCGCTCAAAATTCCCAGCGTCAACAACTGCCTCGGATTAAACAATTGATGCCAATACGTCCAGCCCCGCTCCCGGATAGGCTGGTCAGTGTTGTAGCCAGCCTCGATTTTTTTAGAAGGCACATACCCCTTCTCCTGCCACTCCTCAAACCGCTCGCGCAGCAGCGCCAGCACCTTCGCCTCCCGCTCCAGGTCGTGGTGGTCGGGGGCGACGTAGTGCTTTCGGGTGAGCAGCTTCACGCCTTCGGGCGCCTCGTCGCCGGGCATCAGGGTCACTTCCTCCCAGTGCCCGGCGTTGGTTTTTTCATCCGTCACGACCCAGCGCAGGTAATAAGTCTGGACGTATCGAATGCAATAAAGCCGCTCCTGGAACACGTCATCGGGGCGGGGCACGAGGTCGTCGTTTTCCCAGAGGCGCAGCCCTTGCTGCCCCCGCAGGGTGGCGATGGGCGTGCGGTCGCCGGTGTCTGGGTTGACGAGTGCGTTTTCCTGCACCGTGCCGGCTGCTTTGGCTGCTGCCATGTCCTCGTCGGAGACGCCGCTGAGGATGCGGAAGTCGTAGCGTTTTTCGCTTTCATTTTTGACTAAGCGGGCGATGCACTTGGTCTTTTCGCCGATGACCCAGCTTGGAGCGAGCGGCACGAGGTAGCCGCTTTGCGGGTCGCGGGCTTCCACGCAATATAAATAGGCGTCAGCTCGCCAGCCTTGCTCGTTGTGCTCGATGCGCCAGGCGGTGATTTGCTCGTCCACTGCCGTGTAAACTTCCCGCTGGGCTTTTTTCACCTGCCCGACCACTTCTTCGCCGCCGCCAACGATGTGGAGGGCAGCCCAGGTGAGCAGGGCAGCGACGGGGTTGAGGTCGGAGCCGTAGGCTTCGCAGCCGAGCCGGGCAGCCTCGAAGGGGATGGAGCCGCCGCCGCAGAAGGCATCGCCGACCCGCGGGGTGCGCCCGAACTGTCGCTTGCCGAGTTGCTGCACGAGTTCGGGCAGGTTTTGGGCGTTCGTGCCGAGATGTTCGTTGATGGCTTCCCAGGCATCGGCGCTCAGGTTTTGGAGGTGTTCGGGGCGCTGGCAGAGGAGGAGTTTTTCGTCGTAGGAGAGGGTGCGGAAGACCTTTTTCTGGAGGGCGTCTTTGGTTTCGGGGGAGGTTCCTTTTTTCCATTTGGGGTCGGTTTCGCTGCCCGTGAAATGCTCGTCCCAATCTTCGGCGCTGCATTTTTGAGACAAGTCCTTGACGGATAGGTTTTTGTATTTGCGCTGCCAAAGCCCTTCGTCGTCCATAGCCATGAGCTTTAGAAAAATCTCCCGGTCGCGCAGGGGGTCGCCGGAGGCGGGCATGAGCAAGCCGAGGATGGTCGCCCGGACGAGGACGAGGGGTTTTCGCCCCCACCATTTGCCCAGCCCGGTGAGGGTCTGCCCGACGTTTGCCATGCGCTCCTTGTAGCTTTCTTTGGAGACTTTGGCGACGGGGAATTGGGCTTCGATGAAGGATTTCATAATTGAATGGCTGTTGAATTTACTTGTCGTCGTAGTGGTCGTAGCAGCGGTAAATTTCAAGTATTTCGCCTACGAGTTTGTAAACCAGGCGGTGCTTATCCGTAATTCTTCTCGACATCCAACCGGCGAGGTCGCCCTGCAAGGTTTTTGGTTTGCCAGTGCCGCGCGCATAGGGTCAACCCATATTTCATTTAGCAGGCTTTCAATTTCCTCGATAAGCTTGTGAAGGTTCTCCCGGAACAGAAAGATGAAGTCGTCTTTTGCCTGGTCTGTCAGATTGTAGCGGTCGAGGGGAAACCAAACGTCCACATCCTCGTGGGTTCGCAGCGGCGGCAGGTTGATTTTTCGGAACCATGCCTTGAACTCTTCATCCATGCAGCTCTCGGTGCAGGCATGATAGACTTCGACGTCTTGCGTACCGGCTTCTTCCTTTTCAATGGTCAAGCTGATTTTGTTTTTTGACCAAACGGGATGCGAGCAAAAGCTGACGGCGAGGGTGTTTTTTAGCCAGGCATTGGCGAGACCCTGCACTTCGGAATCGAAGGCGGGATGTTCCGGTTCGTTCAGGTAGAATTTGGAGAGAATGAATTGATTTTCAGCTTCTTCTGCTAAATCTTCAAAATAGGGATAGCGGCGCAGACCGTTGAAAAGGGTTTGCAAAATGCGGTTGCCAGCCGGTTCGGTCATCCAGGCAATCAAAGTGTAACCAGGCACAAGTTCCTCGTTGAAAAAGTCTGTATTGGGTAACCGCAGACCGTTGCAACCCAAATCCTCTTTCGCCTTTTTACAAAGCTGAAGCAAGGCATTCATTGCCTGTCGTGCTTCATCGGGCGTGCCTGCCAGGTCTCGGACGGAGAGTTCGTTCAGTATCAGTTCCATGTATCGGGCGGGGATTTAGATGAGTTTAAAAAGTTGGTTGTTCCACTCATCGAGGAAGTTGGGCGGGTATTCGCTCAGTTCACCATTGTGGTCAATATTGATGGGCACGACGTAGGAATACTGCTCGAAGTCGGTGGTGTTGCGGTCGAAGAAAAAGATTCTGGCATCTTCCTTCGGGATGTCGCCGTTTTTGACGGCTACCCGGACGCCGTTGAGGATGTGGTCGCTATGAGTTTCGGCGATGATTTGCGCTCCTGCTTGTGCTGCGAGCGCCATGAGTCTGCCCATTTCTGCTTGTCCGCGGGGGTGCAGGTGTGCCTCCGGGTTTTCGATGATGATGAGGCGGTCTTTTTTAGCCATGAGCAGGGCGAGGACGACGGGGAGGACGAAGCTGATGCCGAAGCCGACGTTGACGGGGCGGAAGCGGTTGGTGTAATCCCGATGAGTTTCAAACTGGACGTCGAGCAATACCATTTCAGTGCCTGGAACTGCTGTGGTGTTCAGCTTTGTGCCCGGAGAAATCTCGCTCAGCCAGGCATCCACTTCGTGAAGCACGGAACGGGAACGGGATTTCGGATGATGCAATAAGTCGAGCTGGATTTTCTCGCTGGTGCCGAAAACGTTCAGGTAGTGGACGGCATATTCACCTTTGGAACCGATTTGCTTTCTGTTTTCAATGTATCCCGACGAGGAACGATAGGATGGGCGGGGTCCCATTCGCTCTGCATTGAGGTATTGGAAATTGTTGGAAAAAAGGTTGAATGCCTCCGACAGTTCTGGGAAAGAATATCGCTGCTCGCAATTCAAATAGTCCCTGTCTGCATGGTATTCAAAAAGCCAGTTCCTGGCGTCGCCTTTTGTATTTTCGATTAAAAATGAAATGGTCTTTTCTTCGCTGAATTGGTAAAAAACGTCCCTCCCTTTTCCGAGAGCGGCAAATTCGTCGTGGTTGAGCGTCAGGATTCCATCGGATAGAGAGCCAGATTGCTTTAGCAGTAGCAGCACCTGAATGAGGCTGGATTTGCCCATGCTGTTGATGCCTGCCAACAGGTTGAGCTTGCCCAATGAAACGTCTGCTTCTTTGAGGGCTTTGAAGTTTTTAATTTGAAGTCGTTTGAGCATGGTTGGTAAGTGTTGATGTTTTGATTACACGGCTTTTTTCTCCAGTTTTCCAAGGATTAACGGTTCCCCCGCCGCGCCGCTGTTGATGCGCTTGAAGATGTTGTATTTTACATCATCGGGCGTTCCCGGCATAATTAGGTAGGCAATAATTGAAGTCTCCATAATCCTGCGTTGAAACTCGGAAGGAAGTTCTTCAAACCGCTTTCCTTCGAGGTGGGCTAAAAATTCCAGTTCTGTCAGTTTTAGTGTTTTGTCAATTACAAAGTTCTTTAACGCGCTCAGACGCTGCGCTCCGTCCACGACCGCCCATTTGTCGGGGTCGGTGGCGTCGAAATAAAATACGGGCAGCGGCAGGCGAACAAGGATGGATTCAATGAATTGGCTTTGCGCTTTGCCACTCCAAATGCCTGCTTGCCGGTGATAATCAGGTGAAAGCTCAATTTCAGGAGGGACAGCATTGAGCCTTTTCAAAATTAAACCTATCGGAAACTGCTTGATTTCGATATCCACTTGCTTCGGGTCAAAAGACTCTTTTGCTTTTGGCGACGAAGAAATATCCTTTGCTTTTTTGCCGGAGTCTTTTCCCGGAAAATCATTTCTCTGTTGTCCAACCAGCCTGTTGTCTAAAGTTTCCATACTGCAATTTTCAGTTTATTTATACAAATGCGCCTCTGGGTCTGGCTCCATGAACAGCGTCGGCGCTGAAGCCGCTCGCTCGTTGTAAACATTCATGTCAATGCGGTTGGCGGTGACCGGATTTTCCGTCAAGGCGTAGCGCAGTGCCTTTCGCCAGCCCTTGCCTTTGCCGTGCAGGGCGTGCCCGGTGGCGGCGTTGGTGATGGTGAAAAGCCACCAGCGCTCTTCGGGTTTCAGCCCCAACCAGTTTTGGATGGCGAGCGAAACAGCGCCGGGGTCGGCGTCTTCGATAGCCCAGGCAAGCACAAGGAGTTCTTTGCCAAACAGGCGGTGGAGGTAGTTGGCTTCCGGTTTCCAGGCGGCGGGTTTTTGGTCGTTGGCTTTCAGGCGGCGGTTGAATTCGGCGCGAACTTCCTCTTTGATGAGCTCCCATTTCAAGTGCGGGAGGATGACTTTGGCGGAAGAGTTGGCGCCAGTCACTTCGTATGCCAGCTTGCTCCAGCCGAGTTGCGGGTCGTATTGGAACTGCTCGAAAATGATGACCTCTTTTTTGCCGGGCTTGACAAAAACGAGGAAGTGATGCTCCGTGTCCTGCGGGTTGAAGCCGAAGTCGAGGATGTCTTTTTTACTGCTCAATGTCTTCGATTTGATAGTTTTCCCGAGTGTCTCTGAAATAGTCCATGAGGTGCTGCCCGCTGGGGAAATGCACTTTTCCTTCGAGAGTCAACTCGCCTTTCGGGAGCATTTCCTGGAGGAAGGCGAGCATGGCAGAAAGCTGCTCGTGGGCGAATGTGAGTTTTCCGGTTTCCATGCCAATCCATTGAACGCTGTCGAGGCTGGCGCCTGCGCACACTTCCAGCAGGGCTGCCGAGTGTTTTTTCAAAAGGCTCATCCACTCGAACACCTCGGCGGTGGATTGCTTTTTCACCCATTTTTTCCAGGTGGCGGGGCGGTTTTTGTCAATCTCGGCGCCTGCGCCCGCCTTTTCCGGCACCCGGAAAGTTTTGACTTCCGAGCGGATGCCCTGGCGCTCCGCGACGGCGAGGACGATTTTTGCGCCGTCGGGAATTTCGACGGGGTTTTCGTACAAGCCGCCTGCCGCGAGCGGGTCGCTGCCGTCGGTGGAATATTTAATGGTGGCGTGCGGGGCAGCCTGCAATTCGAGCATCCGGCGCTTGCCGTCGGGGAAAAAGCGGTGCTTGAGCGTGATTTGATTTCTCCATTGGGCAGGCTCGCCGGTTTCGTGTTTGCCCTTGCTGTCCACGCAGAGAAAAGAGAGTTTCAATTCTTTGGTCGCAAACAAGTCCTGAAAATCAAGGGTGCTCGAAGCAGTGGTGACGGGGCTGTCGCCGATTTCGTAGTGAATGGTGTCGCCGTGCGTGGGGGTGATTTTGAGCCTGACTTCGCCGGTGTCGTCGTTGCGCTCGACTTCGCGGAAGGCGACGCCGGTTTTTGGCGGCGGGAAAGGGCCTTTTTCAATCCAGTCGCCGTTGGCTCGCCAGAGGTCTTTGCGCAGCATTTCCTCTTTTAATTGGTCGAGGGCGTTGGGCTTGTGCCAGACCCAATCGGTGTTTTGAGCGGCTTTGGATTTGATGTCGCGCCAGGGGAGGCTTTTTTGGTTGCCAAAAAGCTTGCCTTCGACGTAGCGGATGAAGGTTTCTCCGGTGACTTCCTGCGTGAATTTGCGCTTGTCGAGCAGGGTGCTGATGACCTGCTTTTCGCCCCGGTAGTCGTTGCCGTTGAACTGCATCTGGAAGTTGGCGTCCTGCAAGCCGTTTTTGGTGGGATAATACAGTTTGACAAAAGAGGTGGTGACGGCGCTGCGGAATTTGAAGAGGAAATTTTCGTGCAGCTTCTCCGCATCCATGTATTGCGGGTCGTTTTTGGGCATTTTTTCGGAGCCAAATTCGCCGAGGATGGCTTCGATGCCCTTGAGCGCCTTGACGTTTTGATAAATCGCCTCCATGGAATGCGCGTCGCCGGTAAGGAACATCATGCGGTTGCGCGGGGTGGCGTCGTCGAAGAGTTTTTGGAGGTCGGGGTGGATTTTGCCGCCGGGATAGGGTTTGTAAATAATGAGCGCCACCTGCGTTGCGTCGAGGGAAATTTCATCGGGACTTGGCAGGGCAAACACCTTTTGATAGCAGTCTTTGTCTTGCGGCAAAAAAATCTCCTCTAACTTTTTGCGGATATCCGGCTCGATGCCTTCGTTGGTGTAGCCGTCCATGTAGTCTTTCAGCTTCGCCAGGACGTTCGCCACGTTTTTGAAAAGGAAATTTCCGGCGTTGTCGAGGTGGAGATACCAGCAGTTGTTTTTGAGTTCGGGGAGGATGGTGGTTTGGATTTGCGAGATGTTGACGCCGGGAGCGCAGAGGTTGCGCACGATTTCCAGGTCTTTTAATCCCCGAATGGAATTTTGCACCGTCGCCAGCGAAGAGACGAGAATGAGCTTCGCCGTTTTCGCCGCCAGGTCGCTACCGAGGGCGTCGTCCAGGTCTTCCGCGACAGCGGGCGGATTTCCGGCGATGTCGTGCGAGATGGCATTGGTCAGGTTGGCGTTGATACCTGCGATTTCCGTCAGGGTATCTTCGTCGTGCAGGTCAATATCGTGGGGAGCGATGAGCGAAACCTGGTGCGCCCAGCCGTCTTTTTCATCCCACATCCGGGCAACGACGGTGCGCATAAAACGAATGAGACCCCGCGTTTGCATGAAGCCTGGATTTTCCTTGAAGCGGGCGTAGAGGTCTTTTACGGCGGGATGAAAAGGGAAACTGTCTTCAACGGCGGCAGCAAAACGTTCGGGCATTTCGGTGGTGATGCCCATTTTTTTTGCTTCGAGAATGCAGGCAGCGTAGGCTGCGGCGATGGCAGCTATCTCGTTGGGCGCTGCCTCGTTTTCAAACAGGCGGGTGCGCAGGATATGGTAAATTTCGTCGCCTGTTTGCTGAACGGGGGTGAAGTTTTTAGCGACGCGGCTGACTTCGGCGGCGTAGTTGTCGAGTGCCTGGCTGATTTTTTCTGAGCCTTCGGCATAGTTGGCGGTCAGGTCGGAAATGACGATGACGACATGTTTCAATTCTTCCTTGCCGCTGGCGACAAGCAGGTTGGCAAGCGCCTGGGTGGTGAGCACGGAGAGGTCGGAATTGCCGATTTGACGGGCTTTTGCTCCTAAAAAATAGGTAGGCAACTCATCGAGCAGA